>NZ_DASXVH010000042.1:0-27176 GCF_036504375.1 Novimethylophilus sp. | reverse complement strand
CAGCGCCAAGGTCGAATACGGCAAGTTTACCGAAGGCGACCGCTATGCGCTGTTGCCGGTGGCCGATACCGTCGCCGGCAATCGCGCCAGGGTCCGCAATACCGACAAGCTCTGGCTGACGGTTATGTATACCTTCTAGCGTCTCGACGATTTTTTGCACCGCACATGCACCACCCGTAAGCACGACGTGGTGCATGTGCACCGCTTCCAAGCGCACTCAGTCCTGATTCAATCGTACATTTACAATATGTGGTTGATTTATAAAATAAAAATATATGGCACGAGGCTTGCTAGAGGGGAGTTGAAAATTGCGACCCAAGAAAAACCAGCTTTAAATTGTGCCTATTTGGTGCGTCAGGTCAGCGATTCAGGGATTTGAGAAACAGAGGAGCCAGTATGAAAAAGATGAAGCTAGTAATGGTCGGCAACGGCATGGCCGGGATGCGGACCCTCGAAGAGTTGCTTAAGATAAGCCCCGATCTGTATGAGATTACCGTATTCGGCGCCGAGCCGCATCCGAACTACAACCGCATTCTGCTTTCTCCTGTCCTGGCGGGCGAGCAAACCATCAACGATATCATTCTGAACAGCCGCGAATGGTATGCCGAGAACGGTATCACCCTGCACACCGGCAAGAAGATTACCAAGATCGACCGCGTCAAGCGCATGGTCATTGCTGAAGACGGTACCACGGCGGAGTACGACCGCCTGCTACTGGCGACCGGTTCCGATCCGTTCATCTTGCCGGTACCGGGCAACGACCTCGAAGGCGTGATCGGCTTCCGCGATATCAAGGACGTGGACACGATGATAGAGGCATCCTCCATGCACAAGCATGCGGTCGTTATCGGCGGCGGCCTGCTGGGCCTGGAAGCCGCCAACGGCCTGGCGATACGCGGCATGGACGTGACCGTGGTGCATATCCACGGCTGGCTGATGGAGCGCCAGCTGGACCATGTGGCGGGCAAAATGCTGCAAAAGTCGCTCGAAGAAAAAGGCCTCAAGTTCCTGCTGGAAAAACATACCGAGCAGCTGGTCGGCGAGAACGGCCGCGTCAAGGCGGTGCGTTTCAAGGACGGCCAGGAAGTGCCGGCCGATATCGTGGTCATGGCCGTGGGCATACGCCCCAACATCGACCTTGCCAAATCCGCGGGCATTTATTGCAACCGCGGCATTGTCGTCAACGACACCATGCAGACCTACGATCCGCGCATTTATGCGGTAGGCGAGTGCGTGGCGCATCGCAACACGACTTACGGCCTGGTTGCTCCCCTGTTTGAAATGGGCAAGGTGTGCGCCACGCACCTTGCCAACTTCGGTATCGGCCGCTACACCGGTTCGGTGACTTCGACCAAGCTCAAGGTCACCGGCATCGACCTGTTCTCGGCAGGCGATTTCAGCGGCGGCGAAGATACCGAAGAAATTGTTTTGCACGATGCGGTCGGCGGCGTCTACAAGAAGCTGGTGATTAAAGACGATAAAATCGTCGGCAGCGTGCTATACGGCGACACTGTCGACGGCGGCTGGTATTTCCAGCTGCTGCGCGACGGCAAGAGTATTGCGGAAGTGCGCGATCACCTGATGTTCGGTCAATCCAGCCTGGGCAATACCGGTCATGCCGGCCAGAACAAGGCGGCGGCGATGACCGACGACATGGAAGTCTGCGGCTGCAACGGCGTATGCAAGGGCACCATCGTCAAGGCCATCAAGGAAAAGGGCCTGTTTACGCTGGACGACGTGCGCAAGAACACCAAGGCCTCGGCCTCGTGCGGCTCCTGTACCGGGCTGGTGGAGCAGATTCTCGCTTCCACGCTGGGTGGGGGTTATGCGCCGCAGTCCACCTCGCGTCCTATGTGCGGCTGTACCGACAAGACGCACGAGGAAGTGCGCCAGATCATCCGCGAGCAGAAGCTGCTCAACATTCCCGAAGCGATGGCGTTCATGGACTGGCATACGCCCAACGGCTGCGCGAGCTGCCGTCCCGCGCTCAACTATTATCTGATTTCCACCTGGCCGCACGAGGCCGAGGACGATCCGCAGTCGCGCTTCATCAACGAGCGCGCGCACGCCAACATCCAGAAGGACGGCACTTATTCGGTGATCCCGCGCATGTACGGCGGCATTACGTCCCCGGATCAACTGCGCAAGATCGCCGACGTTGCCGACAAGTACGCGATCCCGATGGTGAAGGTCACCGGCGGCCAGCGCATCGACCTCTTGGGCGTCAAGAAGGACGACCTGCCCAAGGTGTGGGCCGACCTCGACATGCCGTCCGGTTATGCCTATGGCAAGGCGCTGCGCACCGTGAAGACCTGCGTCGGTTCTGAGTTCTGCCGCTTCGGCACGCAGGATTCGACGCGCATGGGCGTCGAGCTGGAGCGCGCTTTCGACCATATGTGGGCGCCGCACAAGGTCAAGCTTGCGGTGTCCGGCTGCCCGCGCAACTGCGCCGAATCTGGCATCAAGGACGTCGGCATCATCGGCGTCGATTCCGGCTGGGAAATCTATGTCGGCGGCAACGGCGGCATCAAGACCGAGGTGGCGCAGTTCCTGTGCAAGGTGGAAACGCATGAGCAGGTGCTGGAGTACTCCGGCGCCTTCATCCAGCTCTACCGCGAAGAGGCGCGCTACCTCGACCGCACCGTGCACTGGATCGAGCGCGTCGGCCTGGAGTACGTCAAGAAGCACATCGTCGAAGACGCCGAAGGCCGCCGTGCACTCTACGAGCGGCTGCTCTATGCGGTGCAGGGGACGCCAGACCCATGGGCGCAACGCACCGTCCAGGGCGAGGCGCGCCGCGAGTTCGAGCCGATCAGCGTTTGATTGCCCGGCATAGCATAGTGGTGCGTACGAATAGCGTACGCACCACGGTCAGTTGAAGTTTCTGAGAGGATTAATCATGCAAAGCAGTTTCTGGCAAGCCGGCCACAGGCCGACCTTATTCGCTTCGTTCCTGTATTTCGATTTGAGCTTCATGGTGTGGGTGCTGCTGGGCCCATTGGCGGTGCAGATTTCCTCCGATTTGCACCTGACGCCGGCGCAGAAGGGCCTGATGGTCGCGACCCCGGTGCTTTCCGGGGCGCTGCTGCGTATCGTGATGGGCGTGCTGGTCGACCACTTGCAGCCGAAGAAGGCCGGCCTGATCGGCCAGGTTATCGTGCTGGCGGCGCTGCTGTTCGCGTGGTTGCATGGGATTCACAGCTATCAGCAGACCTTGCTGCTGGGCGTATTCCTCGGCGTCGCCGGTGCGGCGTTCGCAGTGGCGCTGCCGCTGGCTTCGCGCTGGTATCCGCCCGAGCATCAGGGTACCGCGCTCGGGATCGCCGGCGCCGGCAACTCGGGTACCGCGCTGGCCGCGCTGTTTGCGCCTGGTCTCGCGGTGGCATACGGCTGGAATAACGTGTTCGGTCTCGCGCTCATTCCGCTGGCGTTCGCCCTGGTGGTCTATGCGATTTTTGCCAAGGATAGTCCGGACGCGCCACCTTCCAAGTCGCTGCACCAGTACCTCAACGTGCTCAAGGACAAGGATGCCTGGTGGTTCATGTTCTTCTACAGCGTCACTTTCGGCGGTTTCGTCGGCCTGGCGTCGTCGCTGACGATTTATTTCCACGACCAGTATGGCCTGTCGCCCGTAGTTTCAGGCTATTTCACCGCGGCCTGCGTATTTGCCGGTTCGCTGGTGCGGCCGGTAGGCGGCAATGTGGCCGACCGCATCGGCGGCATTCGCACCTTGCTGGTTATGTATACCTGCGCGGCCACGTTCCTGTTCATTCTCAGTTTCGGATTGGCACAGCCGCTCATCGGTCTGGCCGTAGTCGTGGCGGCAATGCTGTCGCTGGGGATGGGCAACGGTGCGGTGTTCCAGCTGGTGCCGCAGCGCTTCCGCAAGGAAATCGGCGTGATGACCGGCCTGGTCGGCATGGCGGGAGGCGTCGGCGGTTTTTACCTGGCATCCAGCCTCGGCTATTCCAGGCAAGTTACTGGCAGCTACCAGGCCGGCCTGATGATTTTTGCCGGGCTCGCGATCCTGGCGATGATGGGCCTCTCCAGTGTCAAGATGCGCTGGCGCACCACCTGGGGTTCGGTCACGGCGACGACTGCCAAGGTTTGACCTGATCAATAAAAGAATAGTGTTTCTGCGGGCCGCCGTGGATTAAGCTTTCGATATGGTGCTACAGATTACAACCGGCCAGGCCAGTCATGCCGGCCCACGCGAACGCAACGAGGATTATTGCGGTGTGGTGACGCCGCAGGACGAGCAGTTATCGACCAAGGGCGCGTTGCTGGCCGTGGCCGACGGCGTGAGCGGCAACGCCGGGGGGCGCGAGGCGGCGGAAATGACCGTGCGCGGCGTGCTTTCCGATTACTACGCGACGCCGGATACCTGGGAAACCATCGCCGCACTCGACAAGGTATTATCCGCGATCAACCGCTGGATATTGTCCCAGGCCGGCAGCCACCGCGACATGGCAGGCATGGCGACCACGCTGTCGCTGCTGGTGCTGCGCGGCAAGCATTTCACGCTGGCGCACGTCGGCGACAGCCGCGTCTATCGATTACGCGACGGCAATTTGCAGCAGCTCACCACCGATCACGTATGGGACAGGCCCGACATGCGCCATGTGCTCAAGCGTGCGGTCGGGCTGGACCAGCAGCTGCTGGTGGATTATGCCGAAGGCGAACTGCAGGCCGGCGACGTGTTCGCGCTGATGAGCGACGGCGTGTGGGACCGGCTGGGGCACAAGGAACTCCATGCAATCCTGAGCCTGTACCAGAACCCGCAAATGGCCGCGGACGACCTGGTGAACAGGGCGCTGGCACAGGGCGGGCAGGACAACGCCACGGCGCTGCTGGCGCGTATCGACAAGCCGGGCGAGGAAAATTTCTCCGATTTGCTGGCGGCAGCCAGGCGCCTGGGCCTGCCGCCGCGGCTCAAGCCGGGAGAGCAGCTGGATTGCTTCGAAGTGCTGGAACTGCTGCACGAGTCGCGGGCCAGTTTGCTGTATAAGGTAAAAAACCTGACCAACGGCCAGGTTTGCGTGCTGAAAACATTGCAGCCGCTGCTGGCGGAAGATAGCGAAAGCTGCAACGCCTTGCTCAACGAGGAATGGCTCGGCAAGCGCGTGGTGGCGCATTATTTCCCGCAGGTGCTGCCGGTGTCGCCGGAGCGGCGCAGCTGTTTGTATTACGTGATGAGCTGGCACGCCGGTGCGACTCTGCAACGGAAGCTGGACAGCGGCCAGCATTTTTCGGCGGTCGACGTGGCCGGCATCGGCATCCGGCTGGCCAAGGGCCTGGGCGCGCTGCACCGGCTCAACATCGTGCATCGCGATATCAAGCCGGCCAACCTGCACCAGGGCGACGACGGCAAATTGCGCATCCTCGACCTGGGTGTCGCGATGAGTCCAGGCACCAGCGGGGTGCGGCCGGGTGGCAATCCGGGCACGCCCAGTTTTGTGGCGCCGGAACTGTTCACCGGCGCAAGCGCCACGCCGCAGAGCGATCTCTACAGCGCCGGAGTGACGCTGTATCATCTGCTTACCAGACGCTACCCTTACGGCGAGATCGAACCGTTCCAGCACCCGCGCTTTGGCGCGCCCGTCGCCCCGACCCGATACCGCCCCGATATTCCGCAGTGGCTGGAAAATATCGTGCTGAAAGCGGTGGCGAGCGATCCCAAGGCGCGTTTCGAAACCGCGGAGGAAATGCTGCTGGCGCTGGAAATCGGCGAACGCAGGCCGGTGCTGCCACCGCCGCGCACGCCGCTGGCGGGCCGCATGCAAGGCTGGCACTGGGTTGCCGCGATATCGGTGCTGATGAATTTGCTGTTGATTTATCTGCTGGTGGTTTCAAAAATAAAATAGTGGTCAAGAAGTACCTGTGAGGGGATGCGGAAAGTCCGCAGTAAAGTTTCCGCGGTTATTGTGTTGAATTTGATGAAATCGGAGTCACGATGAGCAATTGGATCAGGATCGCCAATCTGGAAGAGATTCCGCGCCTGGGTGCGCGGGTGGTGAAACAGGCCGGCGGCGATATAGCCGTATTCCGCACCGCGGATGACAAGGTGTTCGCGCTGCACGACAAATGTCCGCATAAGGGCGGCCCGCTGTCGCAGGGTATCGTCCACGGAGAAAAGGTCACCTGCCCGCTGCACGGCTGGAATATCGGCCTGAACGACGGCCGTGCGGTCGAGCCGGACGTCGGGCATACCGCCTGCATAGGCGTGAAAACGGAAAACGGTGAAGTGTTCCTGAATATCTGATTTGGATATCCGGCCCATGCAAGAAACCAAATCCACCTGCTGCTACTGCGGCGTCGGCTGCGGGGTGCTGATCCAGACCGAAGGCGAGCGCATTGTCGGCGTGCGCGGTGACCCGGATCATCCGGCAAATTTTGGTCGGTTATGCACCAAGGGCGCCACGCTGCACCTCACCACCAAGCCTGACCTGCGTGCGTTATATCCCGAAATGCGCTTGTCGCGCCACGAGCTGCGCCAGCGCGTGAGCTGGGATGACGCGCTGGATCATGCGGTGCAGCAGTTCGCCCAGGCCATCCGCGAGCACGGGCCGGACAGCGTGGCTTTCTACATCTCCGGCCAGCTGCTGACCGAGGATTACTACGTCTTCAACAAGCTGGCCAAGGGGCTCATCGGCACCAATAACGTCGATACCAACTCGCGCCTGTGCATGTCGTCCGCGGTGGCGGGCTACAAGGCCACGCTGGGTGCCGATGCGCCGCCGGCCTGCTACGAGGACATCGACCATACTAGGTGCCTGTTCATCGCCGGCTCGAACACCGCCTATGCGCACCCGATCGTGTTCCGCCGCATCGAGGATGCCAAACAGCGCAACCCGGAGCTGAAAATCGTCGTCGTCGATCCGCGCCGCACCGACACCGCGCAGAGCGCCGACCTGTTCCTGCCCATCCAGCCGGGCACCGACGTCGCGCTGTTCAACGGCATGCTGCACGTGCTGCTGTGGGAAGGCCTCACGGACATGGCCTTTGTTCGCGAGCATACCGAGGGCTTCGATGCGCTCAAGGAAACCGTGCGTGAATATACGCCCAGGTTCGTCGCCGATATCTGCGGCGTGCCGGAAGCCGACATCGTCACCGCCGCGCGCTGGTTCGGCGCGGGCCCCACGCTGTCCATGTACTGCCAGGGCCTCAACCAGTCCACCAGCGGCACCGACAAGAATGCGGCATTGATCAACCTGCACCTGGCTACCGCGCAGATCGGCAAACCGGGCGCGGGGCCGTTGTCGCTGACTGGACAGCCCAACGCCATGGGGGGGCGCGAAGTGGGCGGCATGGCCAATCTGCTGTCCGCGCACCGCAATCTCGCCGACCCGGCGCATCGTGCCGAGATAGCCCGTCTGTGGGGCATAGATAGCGTGCCCGACAAGCCCGGCAAGAGCGCCGTGGAAATGTTCGAGGCCGCGCGCAAGGGTGAAATCAAGGCATTGTGGATCGCCTGCACCAACCCGGCGCAATCCATGCCCGATCTCACCAGCGTGCACGACGCGCTGGAGAACGTGCCGTTTCTGGTGGTGCAGGATGCCTACCGCAATATCGATACCGCCCAATATGCGGACGTGCTGCTACCGGCAACCACCTGGGGCGAGAAGGAAGGTACCGTCACCAATTCCGAGCGCCGCATCACCCATGTGCGCCCGGCAGTGCCGGCGCCCGGCGAAGCGCGCGCCGATTGGGAAATCATGGTCGAGTTCGCGCGCCGGCTGGGCTTTATGCTGGAAAACGGCAAGCAGGCGTTCGACATGTTTCCGTACGAGAGCCCGGAAGAAATTTTCAACGAGCACTGCGAGACGACCAGAGGGCGCGATCTCGACATCACGGGCTTAAGCTATGCCATGCTCGACGCGCAAGGCCCGCAGCAGTGGCCGCTGCGCGAAGGCATGACGCAAGGCAAAGCGCGGCTGTACGAGGACGGCGTATTCGAACAGCCGGGCGGCAAGGCACGCTTCGCCAACGTCAAATACCGGCCGGTGGCCGAAAAAACCGACGCGCGCTATCCGCTGCACCTCACCACCGGCCGCCTGCGCGACCAGTGGCACGGTATGAGCCGCACCGGCACCGTGCCGCAGCTATACAATCACGTCGAAGAGCCCATGCTTTCGATGAATGCCGAGGACATGGCGCGGCGCCAACTGCAGAGCGGCGATCTGGTCAAGGTTTCCAGCCGGCGCGGCAGCTTGACGGTGCGCGTCAGGGACTCCGACGAAATGATGCCGGCGCAGACTTTCCTGCCGATGCACTGGGGCGGCCAGCAGATGAACGGCATGGGCTGCAACGCGCTCACCGTCAATGCCTTCGATCCCGTCTCAAAACAGCCGGAACTCAAGCACGCCGCGGTCAAGGTGGAAAAGCTGGATCTGCCCTGGCGCCTCATCATGATGCGGCGCGGCCGCGAGACGCTCAAACTGCTGGAAGCCCTGCAACCCATCCTGTGGCGCTTCGAATACGCCAGCTGCGGCTTGTACGGCCGCGACGACGGCATGGTGGTGCTACGCGCGGCCAGCGCCAAACCCGCGCCGCAGGCATTGATCGACGAACTCGACGTGCTGCTCGGGCTGACCGAGGACGTGCCCTGCCTCACCTATCGCGATCCCAAGCGCGGTATTTCCAAGCGCGTGGCGGTGGAAAACGGCAAGGTCACCGGCGTGCGCCTTGTCGGCGAGACGCTCGCGGCCGAATGGTTGAAGGAAGTCATGACCCATGACGATTTCCCCGACGACGTGCGCATGTGGGCTCTGGCGCCGGTCAACGCGCCGCCGAACGGCAAGCAGGGCAGAGGGCGCATCGTCTGCAGCTGCAAGGATGTGGCGGAAAGCGAGATCAAGGCGCTGGTGGGCAAAGGCGCCGGCCTGGAGGCGCTGCAAGCGCAGCTTAAATGCGGCACCGAGTGCGGCTCTTGCGTGCCGGAGCTGAAACGGCTGGTGGGATGATTCTGTGCGGTATGGGCGGTCCATACCGTACCGTCGGTGGTCCTGCATCGGCAGGGTTCTGTTCGTCGCAACGTGTTGCCTGACGACCTCGGTATTGGCCGCGCCGAACCCGGAATGCGGCGGGCATGTGTCGCTGGCCAAGCTGATTGCCGATCCGGACGCGTATCATGGCAAGGCGTTGCGGGTTGTGGCCTATGCCACGATCGAGTTCGATGCCTGCCCATCCGAAAATGAAACTCAAATGAAGAGCTGCCTCGCAGCTGCATGGCAGGCAAATAACGCCATCCGGCACTGTAGGGTGCATTCCATGTACCATGCCGATTCATCGAGTATTGGTGCATGAAATGCACCCTACGCATTTTCCGGAAGGGGCGGTTGCATTCGAGGGCCGCGCGCAGTTCGCCTTCAAGAACGCCAAATCAGAGGACGATTTTCTTGCGGCGGCCCGCGAGTATGAAAAAGCCGTCGTCGCGCCGTGGGCGATGGGCTATTACGCCGATCTGTGTACGATCTACGAGAAAGCGGGCAAATTCGAGGACGCCAAGCGCCACTGCGGGTTTTACCTGATTGGTCTTAACGATCCCGCGCAGACGACCGACGTCAAGCGGCGTATTGCGGGACTTGAATTTGGTATCGAGAAAGCGAATTCGCCCGAAGTGCAGGCTGCAAAAAAAACGGGAACAAGACGAAACGTTCATTCGAGCCCTTGATGGCGCAATCTATCGCTTTGAGATAAAAGAAGCCAATTATTGGTCTACGATCACGATCCATGGCAAGCGGGCGACAGTCATATCCTGGGAGAGCTCTTTCCACTATCCAGATGATAGCTGCGTCCTGGATAGACTGCGTTGCGAATGGCCTAATCCAAACCCTGCTGCGCTTGGGGCAGTTATTATTGAGATATCGTCAGATGGTCGGCAGGCGACGCGGATGTTCCGTCGTCAGAGCGGAGAGATTGTCGATACCAGAGTTTACATGCGGCAATAGCGCAGCGTAACCCATCGAATGATGACAACGGGACATACTGAAGCCGGTTACGCACCATGACCGACTACCGGCGCAACTTCATCCCTGGTGGGAGCGAGCGTAGGGGCATTCCATGCACCAATACATGGTAACTCACATGGTGCATAAATACACCCTACCCGGGGAGGAAAAAATGAAACACATGCTCAAGTTCAGGCTATCCGCAGTGCTTATGACCGCGCTCGGAATCTTTTGCCCTATTTTCATTCCGGCCAGCGCATGGGGTGGAGGAGTGGATATGGGACCATCCGAATGTTACAGCTGCCGCGATAACGCGCCCGCCTCCAACAATTCCGGGGGCTCCGGGAATTCCGACTACGACTATGGAGCCGCGCAGCGCGCCCAGGAAGCGGCAGCTGCCGCTTCCGCCGCAGAACGCCAACGCCAGGCAGAAGCAGAGCGCATCGAGCGCGAACGTCTGGCCGAGGAAAAGCGCAAGCAAGCTGAGTTCATTCGCGGCCGTGACTCGGCGGCAAACTCACTTAAGGGATCATCCGGCTCGGCGCTGGGCCAGCTGAAAGGCCTTGCCGGGTCGGACAATTCCGGCCTCAAGGGCAGTGGATTCGACACGGGCAGCGCTGGCTTGAAAGAACTCAAAGGCAGTGATCACGGCAGCTCGCAGCCAGAAACGACACGTACGTCCCTCAGTGGAGGCACCTCCAATCAGGGAAGTGGTAACGAGGATTCCAAAAATAAAGAGGCCTGCCGCCCTTCGCAGGACCCTTCCGTCGTCGATCTGTGTTTTCTTGGAGCCAAGCCCGCTGCGATTGACCCGCGCATGCTCAAAGGGATGAACCCTGCGGAGAGGACGGCACTCAAGACTTCTGCCAAAAACATGGCGGAAGATTTGCTGCCTTTCGATAAGGAAATATACCAAGGTCTTGCGGATATGATGGGTGCGGATCCCACCAAAACGGGCAAGCAATGGCCCGGGCCCAGTAACCCAGGCGCCAGATATCTGAATCCGCTCAGCGAGCCGGAGAAGGTCAAGGCCTATTGGGAAAAGGTCAATGCCGGTCTGCATACTCATGCGGAAGCAGAAGCCAAAATTGCGACAGCAACCCGGAAAGGCATGGATTGGCGCGATCTGGTCGCGCGTCAGGAAGCCGATCCGAAATTCATGCAATCAAAAGAAAAAATCATACAGAATCAGGACAAGGCCGAAGGCCTGGCAAGGCATCAGATGTTCACCAAATTCAAGGATTTTCTGGAAAAACAGGGTGGTGCCGACTGGCCCGATCGCATCAAGAATGACAAATTGTTCGCCGCCCGCATGGTCATGGAGCGTGAAGCGTTATTCAAGCAAATGGATCAGGAAATTTACGGTGTCCGTGCCAAGGCATTACAGCAAATGACCGGCCTGGTGAAGGGATGGAAGGCGAAGTGAAGCCCGTGAAAATCAACAACCAAATAGCGAAACGGAGAAGCGCGAAGTGCAGGACCGTATCTATGCACTCGGTGCAAAGCGCAAGCTCCTGGGTGCGAGGTAATGGCTATCAACTACATTGAGAGGCTCGCATGAAAGACAAGTCAGGGCTCTGGAAACCATGATGATCCCGCCGCGTCACAAGCGCATCCGTGTTGTGTTTTGGCTGTTGCTCTTGGCCGGCCTTGGATGGATCGCCTGACGCTGCACCGGATGATGACGACGCGCCATCTTGGCGCAAATCAGGGGAATAAGCCGCATCCCGTCGTCGCCTCGGCCGCGCGCGAGGTGCTGAACAAATCGGACAACGAGCGTTCGGGTGTCCTGTCCACGGCCATGTCGTTTCTCGGCCTGTACCGCGATCCCACGGTGGCCGAAGTCACCTCGCGCTGCGACTGGCGCATCGCCGACCTGATTTCGGCCGAGCACCCCGTATCGCTGTACCTGGTCGTGCCGCCATCTGACATTAGTCGCACCAAGCCGCTGGTGCGCCTGATCCTCAACCAGATTGGCCGGCGCCTGACCGAATCGCTCAATGGCAGCGACGGCATCGTGCGCCGTCACAAATTGCTGTTGATGCTTGACGAGTTCCCGGCACTGGGTCGCCTCGATTTCTTCGAGACGGCCTTGGCGTTCATGGCCGGCTACGGGATTCGCAGTTTCCTGATCGCGCAGTCGCTCAACCAGATCGACAAGGCCTACGGCCAGAACCATTCCATCCTCGACAACTGCCATGTTCGTGTGACGTTCGCCACCAACGACGAACGCACCGCCAAGCGCATCTCCGAAACGCTCGGCACCGCGACTGAGCTGCGCGCCCAGCGCAACTACGCTGGCCACCGGCTCGCGCCGTGGCTGGGGCACCTGATGGTGTCGCGGCAAGAAACGGCGCGGCCGCTGCTGACGCCCGGCGAGGTGATGCAGCTTCCGCCCGACGAGGCTGTGGTGATGGTGTCCAGCGTGGCGCCGATCAAGGCCAAGAAACTGCGTTACTACGCCGACGTGAACTTCAAGCGGCGCGTACTGCCGCCGCCCACGCTTGCAGCCAGCCGCTACGCCGATGCACCGCCTCGGCAGCCCGACGACTGGAACGGCCTGGCGATCCCGACCGTGCCGACTCAACCAGCCGCAGGCGTGAACTTGGCCGACAGCGAAACCGGCACCGCCGATGACGGCGGGCCACGCCGTCAGCCAGAGCTGTCCGAAGTCGCCGAGTACCACCCCGAACAGGAGCCTGCCAGCAACGACCTGGCGCTACTCGATGACGACGACTTGCCGCTGCCGCTTCCCCGCCAGCTCGACCCGGCCATGCAACGCACGGCCCGGCTGGCATCCCTCGACCCCGATGATGGAATCCAGCTATGAGCCAATACCGCCTCAACCTGTTCATTCCGCCAGAACATGCCAAACGCCTGGACGAGTTGGCCGCCAAGAAAGGTGTATCCAAGTCATCCATCGTCGCGGCGGCACTGGCGTCCTGGCTGTCGCCGGACGCGGGCGATCAGCGCGAAGCGGCCATCGCCAAGCGACTGGACCGGCTGTCACGCCAGTTCGAGCGGCTGGAGCGCGATCAGAACATCGAGATCGAGACGCTGGCGCTATTCGTTCGCTACTTCCTGACTGTCAGCACACCGGTTCCCGAAGCACACCAGGAAGCGGCTCGTGCCCAGGGCAAGGCACGCTTCGAGCAGTTTGTCGAACAGCTCGGCCGCCACTTGTTACGCGGGCGCAGTCTCGTGCGTGACGTGGTGGAGGAACTTCAACCCGACTCTGCGCGGCTGGACGAAGCGGCGGCGTTGGCCGAAGCCCAGGAGCGTGCCTCATGAGCGCGCAACCCGAGTCCTTCACCGCCACGTCGCTCGACCGGCGCATCCGCATGCTGCGCACGGCCATGGGGCCAGTGATCGCCACTGCGCTGGAAGACCCGGACGTGGTGGAAATCATGCTCAACCCCGACCGGTCGCTGTGGGTGGACCGCCTGTCCTCCGGCCGCGCACCGCTGGGCGTGGAGCTGTCTGAAGAAGACGGCGAACGCATCATCCGGCTGGTCGCCGCACACGTCGGCGCGGAGGTCCATCGCGGCCAGCCGTTGCTGACCGCCGAGCTGCCCGAGACCGGCGAACGCTTCGAGGGCATCCTGCCGCCCGCTGCACCAGGGCCAGCCTTCGCGCTGCGCAAGCGGGCCGTGAGCATCATCGGTCTGGATCGTTATGTCGCCGACGGCATCCTGTCCGCCCCACAGGCCGAGTTCCTGCGCCATGCGGTGCGGGAACGCCAGAACATCCTGATCGCCGGCGGCACCAGCACCGGCAAGACGACGCTGGCGAATGCCTTGCTCGCCGAGATCGCCGTCACCGGCGACCGCGTGCTGGTGCTCGAAGACACCATCGAGCTGCAATGCGCAGCGCGCGACCATGTGCCGCTGCGCACGCGCGCAGGCGTTGTGTCCATGACCGAGCTGGTGCGCGCCACGATGCGGCTGCGCCCGGACCGTGTGGTGGTCGGCGAGGTGCGCGGCGGCGAGGCGCTGGATCTCATCAAGGTCTGGGGCACCGGCCATCCCGGCGGCATCGCCACCATCCACGCCGGTTCCGCGCTGGGTGCGCTGCTGCGCCTGGAGCAATTGGTTCTCGAAGTCGCGGTGAATCCGCCGCGCGCACTGATTGCCGAGGCGGTGAACGTGGTCGTGTTCATCGTCGGCCGTGGCCGCAAGCGCCGCATCGAAACCATCGCCCGTGTCGCCGGATTCGACGGCGCGGGCTATCGCTTAGCGGACGCGCTGGAAACACCGTTTCCAGAGCTGCTGCCGCTGTCTTCCATCGTTCCTTCCAAGTCCCCCAACCACTCTGGAGAACTGCCATGACGCACGCCCATGCTTTCCGTATTTCCGTAAATCAGGCTTCGATCCTCGCTCGCCTGCGCCGCCTCGCCAAGCCCGCCCATCACGGCCTGCTGCTGGCCGCCGTGATGCTGACGATGGCCGGCACCGCAAAGGCAGCAGGTTCCTCGATGCCTTGGGAAGGGCCGCTGCAATCCATCCTCGACTCCATCCAGGGGCCGGTGGCGCGGATCATCGCGGTCATCATCATCATTTCGACGGGCCTAGCACTGGCCTTCGGAGACACATCGGGCGGCTTTCGCAAGCTGATCCAGATCGTGTTCGGTCTGTCCATTGCCTTCGCGGCTTCGAGCTTCTTCCTGTCGTTCTTCAGCTTCTCCGGCGGGGCCGTCGTATGAACACGACCCATGACCTGCCAGGCTTCGAGATTCCGCTGCATCGCTCGCTGACCGAACCGATCCTGTTGGGCGGTGCGCCGCGCACCGTGGCGATTGCCAACGGCACGCTGGCCGCCGCCGTGGGCTTGGGCCTGCAACTGTGGATTCCTGGCTTGGTGCTCTGGATCGTTGGCCACTCGCTGGCGATGTGGGGCGCGCGCGTTGATCCGCAGTTCATGCAGGTGTTTGCCACCCACCTGAAACACAAACCGCTGCTGGACGTGTGAGGACTATGCCATGCTGAACCTCGCCGAATACCGCCAGCGACCGGCCTTGCTCGCCGACTGGCTGCCGTGGGCCGGGCTGATCGCGCCGAGTGTCGTGCTCAACAAAGATGGCAGTTTCCAGCGCACGGCGCGCTTTCGTGGGCCGGATCTGGACAGCGCAACGCAAGGTGAGCTGATTGCCACCACGGCACGGCTGAACAACGCACTGCGGCGGCTTGGCTCTGGCTGGGCGCTGTTCGTCGAAGCCGAACGCCGACCGGCGGCGGACTATCCGCACTCGGATTTCCCGGAACCGTTGTCTTGGCTGGTGGACGAGGAGCGGCGCGCCAATTTCGAGGAGTCGGGCAACCACTTCGAGAGTGGCTATCACCTTACGCTGCAATACCTGCCAGCGGAAGAATCCCGCGCCCGCGCAGCCAAGCTGCTCTACGAAAACACGCCCACGCAAGGTGTGGACTGGCGCGAACGCCTGTTGGCCTTCGTCGCGGAGACCGATCGCATCTATGACCTGCTGGATGGCGTGATGCCGGAGATCAACTGGCTCGACGACAGTCAGACGCTGACCTACCTACATGCGACCGTCTCGACGCGTCGCTATCCGCTGGCGTTGCCGGAAGTGCCGTTCCATCTCGATGCGCTGCTGGCCGACGCGCCGCTGGTCGGTGGCCTCGCGCCCATGCTGGGCGACCAGCACCTGCGCGTGGTGACGGTGCGTGGCTTCCCGACCTCGACCTGGCCGGGGATTCTGGATGACCTCAACCGACTCGGGTTCACCTACCGCTGGAGCACGCGCTTCCTGTGCATGGACAAGGCCGAGGCCGAGAAGGAACTGGGCCGCCTGCGCCGGCAGTGGTTCGCCAAGCGCAAGAACGTCCTCGCGCTGCTGCGTGAGACGATCTTTCAGCAGGAGTCGCCGCTGGTCGATACCGACGCCAGCAACAAGTCCGCCGACGCAGACGCGGCCTTGCAGGAGCTGGGCAGCGATCAAGTCGCTTTCGGCTACGTCACGGCGACCGTCACCGTGTTGGACGCCGACGCCAACGCGGCCGACGAAAAGCTGCGCATGGTGGAGCGCGTCATCCAGGGACGTGGCTTCGTGACGATCCCGGAGACGCTGAACGCCGTGGAGGCCTGGCTGTCGTCAGTGCCGGGCAATGCCTACGCCAACGTGCGCCAGCCCATCGTCTCGACGCTGAATCTCGCGCACCTGATGCCGGTGTCGGCGGTGTGGGCCGGGCCGGAAAAGAACGAGCACCTCGATGGCCCGCCGCTGATCGTCACGCGTACCGATGGCGCGACGCCGTTCCGGCTGGTGACGCACATCGGCGACGTGGGACATACGCTGGTGGCTGGCCCGACCGGCATGGGCAAGTCGGTTCTGCTCGCCACGCTGGCGATGCAGTTCCGCCGCTATCCCGGCTCGCGCATCTTCGCCTTCGACATGGGGCGCTCCATGCGCGCCACCATCCTCGGCCTGGGTGGCGAGCATTACGACTTGGGCGCCGATGGCGCAATCGCGTTTCAGCCACTCGCACGCATCGATCGAGAGGGCTATCGCACCTGGGCCGCCGAGTGGGTCGAAGGTCGCCTGCGGCATGAAGGCATTACGGTTGGCCCGGACGAGAAGGCTGCCATCTGGTCGGCGCTCGTCAGTCTCGCGGGCGCGCCCGTAGAGCAGCGCACGCTCACCGGCCTGTCGGTGCTGCTGCAATCCAACGTGCTGCGTCAGGCGCTCGCGCCCTATGTGCTCGGCGGCGCTCACGGCAAGCTGCTCGACGCCGACAGCGACCGGCTGGGCGGGGGCGACGTTCAGGGCTTCGAGATGGAAGAACTGATGGACAGCAAGGCCGCGGTATTGGCCGTGCTGGGCTATCTGTTCGCGCGCTTCGACGAGCGTTTCGACGGCGCGCCGACGCTGCTGATCCTCGATGAAGCCTGGCTGTTCCTGGATGACCCGGTGTTCGCGGCCCGCATTCGCCAGTGGCTCAAGACGCTGCGCAAGAAGAACGTCAGCGTCATCTTCGCCACGCAGTCGCTCGCTGATATCAAGGACTCGACCATCGCCCCCGCGATCATCGAAAGCTGCGCGAGCCGCATTTTCCTGCCCAACCCGCAGGCCACCGACCCGCAGATTCGCACGATCTACGAGGGCTTCGGGCTCAACAGTCGGCAAATCGAGATCGTCGCCACCGCCCAGCCCAAGCACGACTACTACTACCAGTCGCGTCTGGGCAATCGCCTGTTCGATCTGGACCTTGGGCCAGTCACGCTCGCCTTTGCGGGCGCTTCGACGCCCCAAGACCAACGCGCTATCGACACCGTACTGCGCGATGCCGGAACACTGAGCTTCGCAGGTGCGTGGCTGCGCCATCGCGGCCTCGATTGGGCGGCCGACCTATTGCTGTCCGCTCCGTCGGCCGCGTCCTTCCTTGCTTCCCAACCTCTGGAGGTTTCATCATGAAAAAACGTCTTCTTGCCGTCGCTGTCGCTGCCTTGATCGGTGGCATGCCGGTCGCTCAAGCGCAATGGGTTGTCATTGATCCGACCAATCTCGTGCAGAACACCATGACGGCGGTTCGCACGCTGGAGCAGATCAATAACCAGATCAAGCAGCTTCAGAACGAAGCGCAATCCTTGATGAACGAGGCCCGCAACCTTGCGAGCCTGCCGTTCAACGTGGTCAATCGCCTGCGGAGCAACCTGGACACGACGCGGCAACTGATCGGCCAAGCGCGGGGGCTGGCCTTCGACATCCAGAACATGGACCAGCAGTTCGCGCAACTGTACCCGGAGCAGTACGCCGCCACAGTGAGCGGCAACCGGATGTTCCAGGACGCGCACCAGCGCTGGCAAAACACGCTCCAGGGCTTGCAGACCGCCATGCGCATGCAGGCGCAGGTGTCGCAGAACCTGAACCAGGATGAGGGTGTGCTGGCCGATCTGGTTGACCAGAGTCAATCGGCCACCGGCGCCTTGCAGGCGATGCAGGCCACCAATCAGCTCTTGGCCCTGCAAGCCAAGCAGTCCATCCAGACCCAGCAACTCCAGCTCACGCAGGGGCGCGCGGCCTCGCTGGAACTGGCGCGGCAAGCTGCCGCCGTCGAGCGTGGGCGTGAGGTGACGCGCCGCTTCCTCGGCGGCGGCACGGCGTACACGCCGCAGTCCGTGAACTTCTACGGCAACTGACGGATGCGGCCATGAACGACGTCTCCGTCATCGACCGTTTCCTCAACGTCTTCTCCACGTACATCGATTCGGGGTTCGGCCTGCTGCACGGTGAAGTCGCGTTCTTGACCGCGACGCTGGTGGCGATCGACATGACCCTGGCCGGCCTCTACTGGGCGCTGGGTCACGCCACCGGGCAGGGCGAAGACGTGATGGCCAAGCTGCTGCGCAAGGTGCTCTACGTCGGCACCTTCGCCTACATCATCGGTAACTTCAACTGGCTGTCCGGGATCGTGTTCCGGTCCTTCGCCGGCCTGGGACTGACGGCCTCAGGTTCGACCATGAGCATGGCGACCTTCCTGCAGCCGGGGCGCCTCGCCAAGACCGGCATCGACGCCGCTGCGCCCATCTTGCAGCAGATCAGCGAGATGGCTGGTTTCCCGGAGGTGTTCATCAACATTGCGCCCATCGTGGTGATGTTCCTCGCCTGGCTCATCGTCATCATCAGCTTCTTTGTGCTGGCAGTGCAGCTCTTCGTCACGCTGATCGAGTTCAAGCTGACCACGCTCGCCGGCTTCGTGCTGGTGCCGTTCGCGCTCTGGAACAAGACCGCTTTCCTCGCCGAAAAGGTGCTCGGCAACGTGGTGTCCTCGGGCATCAAGGTGCTGGTGCTGGCCGTGATCGTGGGTATCGGCACAGGGCTGTTCGCCGAGTTCCAGGTCACGCCCAATGAACCCTCCGTGGACCACGCACTGGTGGTGATGCTGGCCTCGCTCGCCATGCTGGCACTCGGTATCTTCGGCCCCGGCATCGCTACGGGCCTGGTGTCCGGGGCGCCGCAGCTTGGCGCGGGTGCGATGGCCGCTCCAGCGATGGGTGCAGCCGGTACGGCCATCGCGGTCGGTGCTGCCGCAACCGGCGTGGGCAGTGCGGTGGTAGCCGGAGCGCGCATGGCACCCGCCGCAGCCAAGATGGCTGGCAGCGGTGCGCGTGCTGCTGCCTCGACTGCGGGCAGTGCTCGATCGGCCTATCAAGCCGGTTCCGCAGCCGCCGGCGGTGGTCTCAAGGGCGCCGCAGCCGGCTTGGGCAACGTTGCCAAGACAGGTGCGCAAGCTGTCGGGCAAAAGGCCGCCGCCGGGATGCGCTCCATCGGGCAGCGCGCATCCGCCGCCTTCCGTTCCGACGATTCGGGGCCGGTATCCGGTGGCGCCGCTGTAAAGGGCCAATCCACCGCCAGCGAAGCCAATGCCGGCGCTGCTGACCCGCAGCAACAGGCACAACCCGCCTGGGCCAAACGCCTGCACCGCCGCCAGCAGATCAGCCATGCCGCCACGACCGCCGCCCACACGCTGCGCGGGGGCGACGGTGGCGGCTCGAGCCGCGGCCCGAGTTTGAACAGTTCCGACGATTGAAGCCATTCATAAGGAGAACAAACCATGCGATTCAAACGACCGCAGGTGCGCTATGCCGATACACCGCAGCCTGCCACGCCCTACCAATCCGCCGCCCAGGTGTGGGACGAGCGCATCGGCTCGGCCCGCGTGCAGGCGAAGAACTGGCGGCTGATGGCCTTTGGTTGTCTGGTGCTCGCGCTGTTGATGGCGGGCGGCCTAGTCTGGCGCTCGGCGCAGTCCATCGTCACGCCCTATGTGGTGGAAGTGGATCAGGCCGGACAGGTTCGGGCGGTCGGCGAAGCGGCCACGCCGTACCGACCGAACGATGCCCAGATCGCCTACCACCTGGCGCACTTCGTCGTGCTGGTTCGTTCGCTGTCCATCGATCCCATCGTCGTCCGCCAGAACTGGCTCGATGCCTACGACTACACCACCGATCGCGGCGCGGGCGTGCTCAACGAGTATGCGCGCACCCATGACCCGTTCGCCCGTGTCGGCAAGGAGTCGGTCACGGTGCAGATCACCAGCGTCGTGCGCGCGAGCGACGCGTCGTTCAACGTCCGCTGGACCGAGCAGCGCTTCGTCAATGGCGCGCCGGCCGGTACTGAACGCTGGAACGCTGTGATTTCCACCGTCCTGCAAACCCCGCGCACCGAGCAGCGGTTGCGCAAGAACCCATTGGGCATCTACGTCAACGGACTGTCGTGGAGCCGCGAACTCGATGCCGCCGAAGGAGCCAAGCCATGAACCCGTCTTTCCGCTTTTACGCTTTTGTGTTGACGCTTGCAGCGTCAGTTCTGTCGTTGCAGGGCTGCGCCACGAAAGGCACGCCGCCGCCGGTCATCTCGCTCGACGAGCCGGTCCAGGCCCAGCCGCTGCCCGAACCGCCCAAGCCGGTGGAAGTGGTGGAGGTGCCGAAGGTGCTGCCGATGCCGGCACAGATGAAACCTCTACCCGAGAGCATCGAGGCCAAGGCGTCACCTGAACCCGCCGATGAGAAGCTGCGGGTATCGCGTGCCAATGCCGAGGCACGCATTGCGCCCACACGCGAGGGCTACGTCAACGCCATCCAGGTCTGGCCCTTCACCGATGGCGCGCTGTATCAGGTCTATGCGGCGCCGGGACGGGTCACGGTGATTTCTCTCCAACCCGGCGAGGAACTGGTGACGGTTGCCGCCGGTGATACGGTGCGCTGGATTGTCGGCGACACCTCCAGCGGCACCGGCGAGGCGTTGCGCGTCAGCGTGTTGGTCAAACCGATCCGCTCGGGCCTCAAAACCAATCTGGTCGTCACCACCAATCGGCGCACCTACCTGATCGAGCTGACGTCAACCGAACGCGCCTGGATGGCTTCGGTGTCGTGGGAATACCCAAAAGATCGGATGCTGGCCCTGCAACGCCAGGCACAGGCCGCGCAGGTGACCGCCCCTGTTGATACCGGCCTGTCGCTGGAGAAGATTCGCTTCCGCTACGCCATCAGCGGCAGTATGCCGCCGTGGAAGCCGCTGCGCGCCTTTGACGATGGCGAGAAGGTGTATATCCAATTCCCGCCGGGTATCGCGCAAGGCGAACTGCCGCCGCTGTTCGTGATCGGCGCTCAGGGCGATGGGCAACTGGTGAACTACCGTTTCCGCTCGCCGTACTACATCGTGGATCGGTTGTTCGGCGCGGCCGAACTGCGCCTTGGCGGTGGCAAGGGAAGCGATGGGGGCGAAGTGGTACGCATCGAGCGCACGGATGGGGTCGTGGGCGCAACGCGAGGGAACTGACCATGAGCCCAAACGACACCCCGGACATGCCCGTTCCCGACACAGCCCCGAAAGTCGCACCAGAGAACGTCGCGCTGCGAGCCCAGCCGCGCCCCGTGACTCGCTTGAACCGGCGCACCTTGGCGATCCTGGCCGGTGGCCTCGCCGTGGCCGTGTTGGGCGCAACCATGTGGTCGTTGCAACCGCGCAAGCGCAGTGCTGGCGAACAGGCCGAGCTTTACAACGTGGATCGCGTTTCGCGCTCGGAAGGACTGGACCAGCTTCCGACTGATTACTCCAAGCTGCCGCGTGCTTTGCCTCCCCAAGTACCTGAACTGGGGCCACCGCTGCCGGGCGATTTGGGTCCGGCCATCGTGAAGTCGCAGCAGCCGGTGGTGCCCACCTCCACGCCACCGGGCCACGTTCCGGCGAATGCCGAGCACGACGCACAGCGCAAGGAAGCTGAAGCGGCTGCGGGCGCATCGGTGTTTTTCCGTTCCAGCAACCAGCGCGCCGCAGCCACGCCGACGCAGGTGGCCACGGCCAGTCCTGCATCCGGTCTTGCGGGCTTCGATCCGATGGCTGCCGGGCCGGCTTCAACAGCAGCGCAGCCTGCCGATTCGACCGCCGTGCAGAACCGGCAGGACCAGAAGGAGGCGTTCCTGAAAGCAGGAAGTACGGAAACCCGCAATTCCGGGAATCTGAAAATGCCGGCTTCACCGTATCAGGTGATGGCCGGCACGGTGATCGCTGGTGCCCTGGTTACGGGCATCAAGTCCGATCTGCCGGGCGATGTGATCGCCACAGTGACGGAGCCCGTCTATGACACGGCCACCGGCAAGTTCCTGCTGATCCCGCAGGGTTCGCGCATCCTCGGCCGCTACAACAGCCAGGTGAGCTACGGGCAGAGCCGGGTGCAGGTGGTGTGGAATCGGATCATCCTGCCCGACACCTCATCACTGACGCTGGACAACCTGGCTGGTGCCGACCCGGCCGGCAACTCCGGACTGGAGGATGGCGTCGAATGGCATTGGGATCGCATCTTTGCCGGCGCGGCACTGACGACGCTGCTGGGTGTCGGTGCCGAACTGGCTGCGCCGGAGAACCGCCAGAACGGCGATCGCGTCATCAACGCCGGGCGCAACAGCTTGCAGGACAGTGTGAACCAGGTTGGCCAAGAGATGACTCGGCGCAACCTCAATATCCAGCCCACGTTGACGGAACGGCCAGGCCTGCCGGTGCGCATCATCGTCAATCGGGATCTGGTGTTGCGGCCCTATCAGCCGCTGTTCTTCAATCGGGGAACTTCACGATGAGCACCACGCACAAGTTGCGGTTGGGCCCGCTGCCGAAGACCGAGAGCGTCAAACTGACTTTTACGTGCCCGACCAGTCTCAAGGCCGACCTCGATCGCTACGCTGCGCTGCATGCACAGACCTATGGCGAGACAGTCGATGCGGTGATGCTGATCCCGTACATGCTCGAAGCGTTCATTGCTGGAGATCGAGGGTTCAGGAAGGGGCAGATGAGCAAGAGCGCACGATCAGCTCCCGGATGAGATGCAGACAGAGGTATCGTGTGCCAGCCACTCGACTGGTATTGTCCGATACCAGAAGGACAGCTATACCCCGTGCGTCTGGCTGTACGCGATAGGAAAACATGGAGCGGAACGGAAATCATGGGAGGCTTTGATGTGGTCGAGCCATTGATTGGCGAGACTTGGGTGGTTGATGGTCAGGTAGTGGCATCACCACCTGGCGACACCGATGCGCTGTACATCCGGCCGATGTTGCACCGGAGGGGAGCGGTGCCTCCCGGAACGAAGGTGTTGCACTCGCTGGTGCTCGACAACAACGTGTTGACCGACATGATCGAAGGTCGGCGTTCGGCCAATACCGATTACCTGGAGAACCTGCTGCGCTCGAAGCCGTTGGAGTTGAATCCGACGATGGCGATGCTCGAACAACGGCAGAAGTTTGGCGGTGCCAGCCAGGCTCTGCATGACTTTGCTGAACTGCTGGGACGGCGCTTTGGTGCATGGGATGTAAAGCAAAACACCAGAACCTTTGACAAGGCGCTGGAGGACGCAAAACCCGACCTTGCGAAAAATGCGTCGCTGCTGTCGGGCTATCTGCCGGCGATTCTGTACCTCTACCACCAGCCAGGCAGCGCCGAATCCAAGCTAGAGTGGCTGAGTGGGTTGATCCGAGCGGTGGACCTGCCATTCCTGCAACTGCCTTTCTATCTGGCAGCCTTGTTGTTCTTGGTGAAGGAACAGCCGGCACTCTTTCGCAACAAGGTGCTCAGTAAGGTGCAGAAGGACACCAAACTGATGTTCAGCCTTGATGAGCAAAAGAAAGCTGTACTCAATCTTGGGCATGATGTGATGCTGCCGGCGGTGGCGCTTTTTTCCGCCGGTGTCCAAGGTGCGATGGTGTTCCCATACATTGCCACTCGCGACTACTTGTTGCAGGACTTCTTGGGCGAAGTCCGGTGTGGTGCCGTAGTGATGCTACCGGACGGGCGAGCCAATGGCGCTTGGGAGTTGAATCCGGACGGTCGCCTTCACGCGCAGCTTGGTACTGCGCTAGCCCGTTGCCTGCCCCACCGCGAGTACCCAGGTTCTCAAGCGGAACAATCGGTGCGCCGCGTAAACCTCCGTGCGTTCTCAGACAGCTATCTGGAAAAGTGCTTGGCGTTGAAACATGCCACGCAGCCTTGAGCGCAAAAAAAGAGCCGCCTCTGTGTGAACAGGAGCGGCTTTGGATGGTGCCCGAGGCCGGAATCGAACCGGCACGCCTTACGGCGAGGGATTTTCTTACCACTTCGGCTTTCGCCGCCAGCGCATGCGCTGTTCGTGGTCTGGAGCACGCCTTCACCATAGCCTTGCGGCCGTAGGTGCCCGCCGTCTGCTCTCTACACCTTCCCAAGCGCTGGGCCTGGGCTTGGCTCGGCGTTGGCTCGGATGCAGGGGCATCCAGGGCTTTCGCCGACTTTGACGGGCTTCACTTCGGGCGTTTCCCCCCGAAGGCTCAAATTGTTTAAGTCCCTTGTGTCTACCGATTTCACCACTCGGGCATTGCACGATGCTATGGAGCCTACACCTCTTTCCGCTGGCTCCTGCTTGGCTCCTGGCCATCAAGCCGAGCCGCGAAGCTACGCCTTGAATGCTCGCAAACCGTTGTCACTATTAACCTTCCGCCTAGGCGGCACAAGAAAAAATGACTTGACAAAACAGATTTTAAGTCCGCTACGTCTACCAATTCCGTCACCCCGGCGAAGGACGTAATTCTACCTTGAGTACGCATACCGCGTAACCTCTGTGTAACTATTCCCGATAAAAATGGTCACATCGCTTGTGCCTGAAATGCCGCTTATCGGGTATGGCTTTCCGTTTGTCGTTAATGTTTTGCATCTGCTGGTCGATTTAGGAAAGACTTAGGCATTAGTATTTGACCGTGTTTTTTGTGCCCGATTGTTCGTGCCATGGTCAATTAAAGGCAAACCCATCGAAAGGTGGGGACGCAAAGTTTCCGGTCTAAGGGATATTCCTATGACGGCGGGGCTGCCGGTACAGGCCTTGTTCCAGGTCCCCGTCAGATTTCGTTGCATCCTTATCCTTGATCGGAAGTTTCTGGATTTGAATGTGGAGTTCCGGACGTGACGAGTGAGGCGCGCTGGTTCCATACGGCATTGCTTGATGTTGAGCCTCGTGCTCGGGCAAATGCCCCGTTTGCAGGAGACCGTCATGAAAATGAAATCGCATTACATCCACCCGGACCAGTTGTGTGTCGGCCTCTATATCCATCTCGACCTGGGCTGGATGGGCCATCCTTTCACCTTCAGCAACTTCAAGATCAAAGATGAAGGCCAGATCGAGAAAATTCGCGCCCTGAAGCTGAAACAGTTGCGTTACGATCCACTGCGCAGCGATTGCGAACCGCTGCTGCCGCCAACGGTACCGGCCGCATGGGCACCCATGAAGGTCGCAGTACCGGTATCGCCCGCGCTGGATCTGCAGAAGCGTTCGAACCGCCTCAAACAGCTTAACGATATCATTCTCTCCTGCGAGCGGAAATTCGTCGTGGATGCCCATCGGGTGCGGGCTGTCACGCGTAATTTATCGGCTCATCCGGCGAGCGCCCGCGAAGAGGCGGAATTACTGGTCAACCAGATGGTGAAGTCGGCACTTACGGAAAGTGACGTGGTGCTGCACGCCGTCGGCAGCAATCATTCCCAGCAGGAAAATTATGTACATTCGCTCAACGTGACCGTACTTGCGCTGATGCTGGCGAAAGCGCTCGACATGTCCGACGAGGATGCGCGCGAACTGGGGCTGGCGGCGATCTTTCACGATATCGGCAAGGCGGAAAGCCCACTCAATAAATCGTTCATAGACATGCATTGCGAACTGGGGTCGCGGCTGGCGCTACAATCCGGCATGTCCGAGCGCATCGCCAGAATCATCCTGCAGCATCACGAATACGTCGATGGTTCGGGTTATCCCAAGCATCTGAAGGAAGCGCAGATCGATCCGCTGGCGCGCCTCTTGGGGATCGTCAACGATTACGAAAACCTGTGCAATCCGGCGAATCCGGCCGACGCGATGACGCCGTATGAAGCGCTGTCGCATATGTATGTCACGCAGCCGCAAAAGTTCGACTCAACCATACTCAGGCTGCTGATCAAGTCGCTGGGCGTTTATCCGCCGGGTAGCATCGTGCAGCTTTCCAACGGTGTTTACGGCATCGTCATGACGGTCAATCCGCAGAAGCCGTTGCTGCCTTTCGTGATGATCCATGAACCCAAGGTGTCGCGCGAGACGCCGGTGGTCATCGATCTGAGCGAAGAGGTGGGCCTCAGCATCAAGAAATGCCTGCGCCCGCTGCAACTGCCGCAGGATGCGTTCGAGTATCTCCGCCCGCGCAAGCGTATCTGTTATTACTTCCTCAACAAGCAACCGACGGATGGCGCGCCGCTGGACATGACGGATGTCATCGCCGGTCAACAATTCCGAACCGGGACCGATCCGTTCCCGGTGTGAATCGGTATCGGCCTGCTTTGTGGTGAACTTGGATCAGCATTCCACGGGGAAGCTGCGGATGCAGAATGATGTCGTCCATTGCGGCCACCTGTCGCACGAACCCCCTTCTCCCTGGATATGCCGGTTCGCAGCGCTGATCCGCAATGGCGGCCAGGTGCTGGATATTGCCAGCGGCAACGGCCGGCATGCATTGTGGCTGGCCGCACAGGGGTATCAGATAGAGGCGGTCGATCGGGATGAGGAGGCGCTGTCACGCCTGCACGGCATCGATAATATTACAGCTGTTTCTGCCGATCTGGAGTCAGGCGCCTGGCCTTATGCCGGGCGCAAGTTCGACGGCGTCGTCGTCAGCCGCTATCTGTATCGGCCGCTGCTGCCGCTGCTCGCGGACCTGCTGCATCCGCAAGGCGTGCTGATTTATGAAACTTTCATGGTAGGCAACGAGCGTTTCGGCAAGCCGAGCAATCCGGATTTTCTGTTAAAAACGAACGAGCTGCTGGGAGCGTTCGCTGCCAGGCTCAAGGTGGTCGCCTTCGAACAAGGGGAGGTGTCCAAGCCGAGACCGGCTGAAATCCAGAGAATTTGCGCGATCAATGCCGGAAGTTGATGGGCTTTACCGTTCGGTATTACCATGTGCTCCAGATGTCCAACCGTTTCGAGGAGCGCACCATGCATAAACTATTTGTGGGATTGATCGCCTTAGCGCTAAGTTTTTCCGCTTCGGCCCTCGGTGTCTCCGACTTAAGCCAAAAGGATGCCGCAGGCGGGCTCAAGGATGCGCTCATCCAGGGAGCCGGCGCCGCAGTGGGCAAGCTGGGCGTTACCGATGGCTTCCTGGGTAATCCCAAGGTCAAGATCCCGTTGCCGGATTCGCTGAAAAAGGCTGAAAAAGCCATGCGCATGATGG
>NZ_DASXVH010000041.1:0-86646 GCF_036504375.1 Novimethylophilus sp. | reverse complement strand
TGCAGCCTGGCCGTCGGCGAGTCCTGGAACAGGCCGGGTGGTTCCTCCTGGGTTGCATGTTACATTCAGCCGCCGACGTCCTGACCCACTATGACGATGGCCCATTGCTGTTCTGGCCGCTGCAATGGGAAACACGGTTCCACAGCCCCGTCAGCCATTGGGATCCGGCCCACCACGGGCTCGCCATGACCATAACGGAATTAGTAATGGACTTTATTCTGTTGTCCTGGCTGGCATCCCGCCACTCCTGCCACAGGCTGCTCTACCAGCTGCGATTGATGCCGGCATGATGCCAATGCCGGTACGAGCCGAACATGGTCAGCATACCCGCGTGTCCAAACGTCCGGAAAATTTCTCTTGCGTCGGCGAGCACTACGCCTGGGCATCGATTATTTCTCGACGAACGCGCGTTCGATCACGTAGCTGCCGGGGTCGCCGATGCGGGGGGACACCCTGAATCCGCGCTCCTCCAGCAGGTCGCTGATATCCTGCAGCATCCGCGGGCTGCCGCAGATCATGGCGCGGTCGATTCCCGGGTCGAGCGGGGGCAGGCCGATGTCCTCGAACAGCTTGCCGGATTCGATCAGGTCGGTAAACCGGCCCTGGTTGCGGAAAGGTTCGCGCGTGACGGTCGGATAATAGATCAGCTTGTCACGCACCTCTTCGCCGAAGAATTTGTTCCGCGGCAATTCCTTCGTGATGAAATCGGCGTAGGCCAACTCGTTGACGTAGCGCACGCCGTGAATCAGCACAATCTTGTCGAACCGTTCGTAAGCTTGCGGGTCCTGGATCACGCTCATGAATGGTGCGAGACCGGTGCCGGTGGAGAACAGATAGAGGTGCTTGCCCGGCAGCAGATCGTGCAGCACCAGCGTGCCGGTGGGCTTGCGGCTCACCAGCACCTCGTTGCCGGCTTCAAGATGCTGCAGGCATGAGGTCAGCGGCCCGTCGGGCACCTTGATGCTGAAAAACTCCAGATGCTCTTCGTAATTGGGGCTGGCGATGCTATAGGCGCGCACCAGCGGGCGGCCTTCCACCTGCAGACCGATCATCACGAACTGGCCGTTTTCGAACCGCAGGCCGGGGTCGCGCGTGGTCTTGAAGCTGAACAGTGTGTCGTTCCAGTGGTGTACGCTCAGGACGCGTTCTGCAGCGAGGCGCTCATGTGTATTTATCTCTTTCTCAATGAATCGCAGCCTTCAGTGCGGGTACCGCTTCGAATAGGGCAGAACATCGTCTGGGTGCCGCCGAAGGGCGGCAGCGGTCCGGTCTATTCCGCCATGTGAGCCTGATAGCGTTAAACAACGATTGAAATTTGTTGCCGCTTGAGCGCCGGATATTAATGGGCTTACTCAGCCGACGCATTGTGCTGCGACACCCGGAAAGGAAGTACGGCCATGAAATCACCAAGCATGGACGATCTGCCAAGAAAATTGATATTTGGAACATGGCCGAAAATGCGACCCTGCTGCATCATGAATCGATGCTATGTGCGCTCTCGTGCACGGCTTGCCGCAAGCTTCAGCTAATTGCAATTGTGGCTTTTCAAACTATTGAGCAAAGGAGCAAAAAATGGGCTGCTATAATTCCGTCGTTATCGACGCCCCGGCCGATCAGGTATGGGCGAAGGTAAGAAACTTCCATGATCTTTCCTGGGCTGCGGGCGTCATTGAGCAATGTGTCGCCGTCGGCAACATCCCCGCCACCCAGATTGGCGCCAAGCGCGTGTTGAACAATGCCTTTCATGAAACGCTTCATGCGCTTGACGATCTGGCACGCGTGGTGCGATACAGCATCGACGATGGCCCGGGTGCCGCATCGAAAGACAATGTACAGGGCTATGTCGGCGAGGTGCGCGTCTTTACCGTGACCGAGAATAACGGCAGCTTCGTCGTCTGGGCGTCAAGCTGGGATTCCAGCGGCGGAGGCGTCGCCGAATTCTGCAATCCGATTTATCGAGCGCTACTGGCTGCCTTGAAAAAAAGCTTTGCCTGAAACGCAAGCGTCCGAAACGTGGCAACAGCCGGCGGCATCCGTCGCCGGCTAAATTCCCAGGAAACGCGTAAGCGGGTAACGAAAGGTGTCGTCATGACACTTGAGCGCGCCCAATATAGCGGTGCCGGAAAATTCCCTGGTATCATATTGGCACAGGCTGACTACCGGAAACCGGTGCCCCAGGCCGGTGTTGTAGCGAGCCTCAAACTCGTTTAGCTCATCGATTCCCATGCCTTTGTGCAAAAACCAGGCCATATCGCCGAGCACCCGCAATCGGTGAATGCCATGCTTGCTGGCATCCAGGAACGATTTTTCGAGAAAGGCATACATCTCCGCCCCACTCGACATTCCATCCATCACAACCAGACGGCCTTCATTCATATCCATGTCAATGGCTGGCCTGACGCTGCGCAACTCGCCCAGAATGTGAGTCTGTGCAGCGTCGGCGGCCACCATGAAGCAGCGATCACCAGCTTGCAGCCCATCAAGCAGGAAAGGCAGCGACATCTTTAACCGGCCGGGATCGGTTTCGTAAAATGCGCATAGGTGACTACCGTAATCGATGGCAATTCCCTCAAGCTTGATGTGAGCTACCCTGCCGGTCGCGTGTTCGACTTTGACACTGCTCCCCGCCACCGTACCTTGTTCTAAATATGCATATAGATCCGAGAGACGGAAGCGGCGCTCACGTTTGACGCCTATACGCAGGCAAGGCAACTTGCCAGAATCGCTCCAGCGCCGCAGAGAAATCTCGCTTGTATTCAATATCTTGGCGGCTTGCTTGATGTTCAGAAGCTCTTCCGCTTCGTGCCCAGCAATGTTCATGGTTTCTCTTGTCATCACCCGTCTGTCGCTTGATATGTCCAACCGTTCTCGTCATTGCAACCGCAAACCATCTACGAAACAAATTGAAACCCCCAACACATTCGCTCCGAAATTGCGTCTGTGCCATACACAAAAACCAACAATAAAAATATCTTGACTTGAATTGTAACATGATATAAAAATGACATCAATGATCATCATTGATCATTGATGAATATCATTGAGTATGGTTAATGAAATGAGCGGCGGAAAGCAAACTAAAAACGAGCGGCATATTCATCATTGGCGTCACCCGCACACGGTACGCCGTGCCCATCGGGTGGCTCTGGTGGTAGGTACCGTCCTCAACCTCATCAACCACTACGACCTGATATTCGGTTCAGCACTGACTGGCAGCGTTGCCATTCAAATCGTCCTGACCTATCTGGTTCCCTATGTCGTTTCGACGCACGGTCAGGTCAGCAGCCATCTCGATAATGCACGGAGGAGTATCAACGATGAAAAAATGCAATGACCATGATCTACTTGCAGCAACGCTGGCCACAACACTTGTTTTGGCAGCAAATAATGCCAACGCATTGAATTTGGGCTCGGATTTCAACCTGACGGCAACGCCTGCCGGTGGCGGCATGGCCGGGGTTGGATATGCGCGCCCTCAGGATCCTGTCTCTGCCGTGTTTGGCAATCCGGCAACGATGACCCAGCTGGAGGGTGATACGGCGTTTAGTCTGGGAATGTCATACCTTGGTGTCGATGCACGCGCCAAGCACGACGGATCGGTTACGGGAGCCCCCTTCAGTGCCGATTCCGATGCTTCCGATTACGTTCTGCCAACCGTCGGCGCAGAGCAGAGACTGACGGACAAAGCGGTAATCGGTGGTGGCATTCAAATGATTTCCGGGCTCGGCGCCGATTTCAGAGCCGCCACAGCTCTCCGGCCGCAGGTCGAGCTCATTGTATTCGGGGCGAACGTCGGCGGCGCCTATCAAATGACCCCCCAACTCAGTGTCGGCGCATCGGCGACGGTGGCCTTTGGTTTGCTGGAACTTGGCCTGCTCTCGAATACCGCGCTCAAGCATGATTTCGGAGTCCGCGGCACGGTAGGCGCGACCTATGATGCCGGCCCAGCCATTGTGAGCCTGACTTATAACAGCCCGTTGAGCCTCAGTTTCAGAAAGGTGACTGAAACCGCGCCGGGACAACTCTCCACCTTCGACCTGCAGCAGCCGCAGGAAGGCATCATCGGAATCGCCTCGTCACCCAGGCTATGGCCCAACCTGCTGCTTGAGGCTGATTTTATTTACAAGAACTGGGGTAATGCGGATGGCTATAAAGATGTCTGGAAAGACCAGGGAATCCTTGCCTTGGGGGCCCAATACACGATGGGCCAATGGGTGGGGCGTTTGGGTTACAGCTATGCCAGCGATTTGCAGAAAAGCAACGTCGGCAATTCGGTAGGCAACTTCAATAGTCTGTCCTTCGGGGGCGGAGCCGTTCCCATCTCGCCGACCCTGGTCAAATTCGTTCAGGCCACCTTGGTGCAACCCTACTGGCAACAGCAAATCGCGGCCGGGGTTGGCTATAAGTTCAACCAGAAAGCCAGGGTTGATCTTCAAGGGGCTTATGCCTTCGATGGAGATCGCCGGATCGGCGGCACCAAGGTTGAAGTTAACGAATTCCAGGTCGGCGCCGCATTCACCTGGAATTTCTAACCATATGTTTATAGATAAATTTAAAAAATTATGTCTTGCCACCAGGCAATGCATAAATGGTGGCGCAGAGCGCGTCGCATTTTCAACCTCAGAGGAGATCATCATGAGCAATGCAGGCAATTACAGTTTTTATGGCGCACTCAGCCACCCTCCCGTACGGGCTGCGGGGAATGCTCCCGACATGTCCGTGTATCGCCCACAGGGCACGCCTGAGTATGGAAGCTTCCGTTACAAGGCTCCGGCGGAAGGTTTGCTTCAAGTCGGCGGACCACACAGCACGGAAACTGTATGGAGCGATGATTTCGAGATTGCGTGGACCAAAATGGGCGACAAGGGACCGCTTGTCCTTTTTCTGCATGGCGTTCCGACCAATCGTTCGCAGTGGGAGGAGGTCCAGGGGCAGGTGTCACGGTTCTGCGAGACGATCTCCATCGATATGCTCGGTATGGGCGAAAGCTCCAAGCCGCGTCTTTACGGTCGCAAGCATAATGCCGAACCGAATGACCTTTGGCATTGGCCACGCGATACGGATTACATCGAGAAGCTGATGCAGCAGGAGTATCCCGGCAGAAAATTCATCTTTGTTGCCGACGACTGGGGGAGCGGCATATCTTCGCATTACGCCGCCAGGTATAACGACAGGCTGAACGCCTTCGTCCAGATGGATCCGATTGCCTTCGACGGTTATCCGGTCAACGAGATACAAGCGATCGGCCGGGCATCGGCCATACCCAATACGCCGGAAGGCGACGCCCAATACGCGATGCTGTTTGCCGCCTTCGACCAGACCTTGGTGCAAATCCTGAAGACCATGGTGCACGATCCATCAAAATACAACCAGTACAACATGCGTTATCTCACTTTTCCCTACGTCGACGTGGACTATGAGCGTAATGGAACGGGCGACGGTATTAGCGATGTTGCCAAATCAACCACCATGCGCCTGAAGCTCCATAACATGCGGGTGCTCTCGGACCGTGCGGCCATTCTCAGCCCCGCCCTGCTTCTGCCGCATCATCCGCAGCACAACCCCAACGGGGTACGCTACCAGGATGTTACCGTACCGACCTTGATCATGTGGGGTGAAAACGACAACATGATGCCCGCCGCGCAAACCCAAAGATTTGCCAACGTGCTCGGTACGGATGATGTCCAGATTACTTATATACCGAGGTCGGGACATTTCCCGGCCACGGATAATCCGAATGGCGTTGCGGATACACTCATCAACTTCATTCGCCGCGTGATGGGACGTAGTGCGCTTGCAGACGTCTATGTAGGAAACAGTAGCATCTGGAAAGGCGACGAACGGCAGATGGTGCAAGAGTTGCGTGCCCTGTATCGGGTTGCTGGCTAGGCGTTATCGAATAAAACTCCATATCTCCAAAGCGGACCGGGGATAGTCACCGATCCGCTTATTTTTATGGGAATCCGGACTTCACTGTGGGTGACTTCGATCAGCGTTTCAAGTCGCGGTAGAAATTCTCATGTGGCCGATGGCTTCAAGATAGATCAGTCGCACCTCGTCATCCACGGTATACCCAAGCAGGTGTAGTTGCCCCTGGCTGCGGAACTTGTGGACCAGCAGCTGCGCCAAGCCACCCTTCTTCCTTTCACCGAGGGCCCGGGTTCTCGGCGACGGTCTCGACGGCCACATCGACATCGGCGGCAACATTGTCGTGGAGTTTCTTGTACTGTCTGGCGAAACGCCGCGTTTGCCGGACATCGTAACTCATGCGGGATGGCTGCGTGGGAAGAATGGCGTGGCCTCTTCACGCGGCTCAGACATCGAAATCAATGCTTCTGCTTTTATTAATCCATAGATGCGCCATGCAGCAGGATTTCGAAAATCGGCGTACTGCTACCGCTCAACCCCGCATCCCGCTTACATAAGCCGCCGTGAGTTCGTGCGCCGGTTCCTCGAATATCTGCCGGCACTGGCCGAACTCGACCAGCGTGCCGGTGCGCTCTTTAGCCCAGAAAAATCCGGCGTAGTTGGCGATGCGCCGCGCCTGAGCCAGGTTGTGGGTGACGATGACCACGGTATAGCGCCCGCGCAGATCCTGAATCAGATCCTCCACCACGCCGGACGACAGTGGGTCGAGCGCGCTGCAGGGCTCGTCCATGAGCAGGATTTCCGGTTGCAGCGCCAGCGCGCGTGCGATGCACAGGCGCTGCTGCTGGCCGCCGGAAAGCACCAGGGCTGGTGCGTCCAGCCTGTCCCTGACTTCATCCCACAGGCCAACATCGCGTAGCGCGGCCTCCGTTTTTTCTTCGAGCGCTGTGCATGCCCTCACGCCATGCTCGCGCAGCGGCATTTGAATATTGCGACGGATGGAAAGCGGAAACGGGTTTGGCTTCTGGAAGATCATGCCGACCTGACGGCGCAGCGCCTGTACGTCGGTATCTGGATCATGCACGTCGCGCCCGTCGATCTCGATCCCACCCTCCACCGTGCAGCCCGGAATCAGGTCGGTGAGCCGGTTGAGGCTGGAGAGAAAACTGGTCTTGCCGCAGCCGGAAGGGCCGATCAGCGCCGTGATGCAGCCGCGGTAGATGTCGAGTGCGACGTTCTCCAGCGCCGGCTGGCCGGCGTAGCGCAACGACAGGTTCGTCACCCGGATCACCGGTTCCGGTTCGCAGCACGCAGGGCCGGATTGCAAAGGGCCGACAGTATAGGCTTCGCTCCCGTTTTGCGGCGTGCAGCAGGGTTCAGGCGTCTTGGTCATGATTGGGCGATTCTCTTTTGCAACAGGTTTTGCGCCAGCCACAAGGCGATATTGTTGATGACGATCAGGAGCACGACCAGCACCAGCGCCGTGGCATAGGCGTTGGCGTCGCCGCCGGCGACGTTCATGGAAAGGTCGTAGATGTGCACCGCCAGCGCCCGCCCGGAATCAGCAAGCGAGGACGGCATGCGGTCAACGTAACCGCTGGTGAATATCAATGCTGCCGTCTCCGCCATGGCACGGCCGATGCCCAGCATCAGCGCCGCTGCCAGCGCGGGAGTGGCGGCAGGCAGCAGGATGTGCGACAGCGCCGCACTGCGCGACAGCCCCAGTGCTGCGGCGCCACGGCGCCAGTCGTCCGGCACCGCGCGCAGGCCGGCCTCGGCGGTACGGATGAAAATGGGCAGCGCCATGCAGGCCAGCGTCAGGCCGCCGGCAAGGATGGAGAACCCCAGCCCCAGAAACACGCTGAAAAAAGCCATGCCGAACAGCCCGAACACGATGGAAGGCACACCCGCCAGCACGTCCAGGCTCAAGCCGACCAGTTGCGCGAAGCGGTTGCCGGGGGAAACGAATTCCGACAGCAGTACTGCCGTCGCCAGGCCGAGCGGTGTGGCGACGACCATCGCCACCGCCAGAATGAGTAAGGTAGAAACCAGAATGGAGCCGATGCCGCCACTGCGGCCTGCATTCTCGGTGGCAGCCGTGAGGAAATTCCAGGAAAGCTGGCCGGCGCCATGCCACAGCATATCGCCCACCAACCACAGAAAGCTGCCCGCCACCGATGCCGCCACACCCCAGACCAATAGCGCAAGCAGCAAATCGCGCAGAAACCTGGGATTGCGTCTAGCCATGCAGCTGCCTTCCTCCCAGTCGGCCGGCAGCCGCAACCAGCGTCACCACCAGCAGCATCAGCGCCAGGCCGGAGACGAACAGCGCGGCGCGGTGGTCGCCAGTGGCATAGGCCATTTCCAGCGCAATGTTGGCGGTGAGTGTACGCACCGGGTCGAACAGACTGGCCGGCATCTGCACCACGTTGCCGGCCACCATCAGCACCGCCATGGTTTCGCCCAGCGCCCGTGCCGCAGCCAGAAGGATACCGGCGACGATGCCGCCGCGCGCCGCGGGCAGCGCCACACCCAGGATGATGCCGGATCGCGGCAATCCCAGCGCTGCCGCCCCGCGCAGATAGCTTTCCGGCACCGCGCCCAGTGCGGCCTCCGCCGTCAGCGCCACCGTGGGCAGCACCATCAGCGCCAGGATCAGGATACCCGCCAGCAGGCTGGCGCCCGGAGGCTGCCATTGGGCGATGCGCGGCACCAGCACGGTCAGCCCCCACAGCCCGAATACCACCGAAGGGATGCCCGCCAACAGCGCCACCATGCGCCGGAACAGACCGGCGATTGCAGGCGGCGCGTAATAGCGGCCGAACACCGCCGAGGCAACGCCCAGCGGCCCGGCCACCAGGATGGCGCCGAGAGACGAGGCCGCCGTCGCTCCCAGCATCGGTGCGAGGTTGAGCATGCCTTCCAGCGGATGCCAGCCGGGGTCAGTCAGAAAACGCAGCACGCCCACGCGTTGCAGCACCGGCCAAGATTCGCGCAGCAGGAACAGCACGATCAGCAGCAGAATGCCGACGGCGAGGGTTGCCGCCAGGGCAAGCGCCGCGGTCAGGCGCGCATCAGCGCGCGAGGGGGACGAAATACTGGGCTTCGACAAGATCATTCACGTCCTTCGAGCGGGCAAAGTCGATGAACCGTTTTGCCAGCCCCTGCGGTGCGGTTTTGGTCACCAGGTTGAGCGGGCGCGAAAACGGAAAGCTGCCGTTACGCACATTTTCCACCGTGGCGGCCACCCCATCCATGGGCAGCAGTTTGATCGATGTACCGTTGCCCACCTCGAATTCCGCCGTGCCGACGGAAACATAGCCGATCGCGCCGGGATTGCCGGCCACCGTCTTGATGCCCTGCTGATTGTCGCCGATCACCACATGCGCCTTGATCTCGCTGTTCTTGAGCTTGAAATGGTGCAGGAAAAGCTCCAGCGTCGAGTGCCCTTCCGCCTTGTTGACCACGGTGATGCGGGCGTCCTTGCCGCCCACCTCGCGCCAGTTGGCGATCTTGCCGGTGTAGATGTCGATCACCTGCTGATTGGTGAGCGCCTTGACCGGATTATCCTTGTGCAGAATCACGCTGACGCCGTCCAGCGCGATGGTAAAGCTTTTGAGGTCGTTTTCTTCCGGGTTGAGCGCACGCGACGCCATGCCGATGTCGGCCAGCCCGTTGCGGGCGTCATTGGTGCCTCTGGAAGAACCGCCGGTCTGCACGTCCACGCGCACGCCGGGGTTCAGCTTTTCAAAGCGCTTGCCGATCTCCGCCGCCAGCGGCGCGATGGTACTGGAACCGGTCAGCACCAGTTTCTGCTCGGCGGCGTGCGCGAGCGGCGCTGCTGCCAGAATCAGGGCAAAGGCAAAAGTTTTAAGGACGGATATTGCTGCGAGCGGTTTCATGAATGGAATCTCCGGCAAGTACGAACAATTCTGGGCTGACAGGCAACGGAGCCCGCACGGGGGCTCCGCAGGCACATTAGAACAGCCCCAGCCAAAAATGTCCTGCTGCGCCGAGCATCACGATCACGGCAACCATCATCATCATTTTTTCATGGATGCACATACCCTTGGTTTCGCTGCACTTACCGTCAAGCTTACACATATGAGACATTTGAGACTCCTTGGTTGATTCATAAAGTTGTAAAAAGAACGGCGCGCATTCAGCTCCGTTTTGGTTAAACGGCGCAAATTCGATAACCTTACAGATATGAAGTAATAGATTCTTCTCAGATGAACCCGAGCGTTTCATCAGTTACAGAAAAACTACCATTTCACCATCGTGGTTGTTCATGTGTTTATTTCCTTCGGGTGGCTTGCGATAGCGCGTCCCCCCGTTATTTTTCGGCCGATGTAGGCTTCGCTCAGCGGACCGGGCAAGGACAAGCCGCCGTCCAGTGCGTAGCACCTAACGTCGCACAGGCCGGCCTGGTACATCCATTGCCGGAGTTGCTGCGATTCGACGGACCGATAGCGCCAGCGCAAGCCATGCAATGCGCTGATTCGATCGGCGCGAGTCGTGACGATCAACAAGGGTGCACCAGCCCGCAGCACGCGCGCCATTTCCCTGACGGTCTCGGACGGATTGGTGCTGTGTTCCAGCATGTGGGCGCTCATTACCATATCGAAATCGCCCTCCGCATAAGGCAGGCAATCGACATTGCCGTAACGCAGTTGCGCGGTCAGCCCCGAACGCCGGAGGTTGTCGCGAGCCCGTGCGAGCATGCGCGGGGCAATGTCCATGCCATGGATTTCGAGTGCGTTGGGAATGGTTTTCGTCAATGCCATGCTGAACGCGCCGGTGCCTATGCCGCCATCGAGTACCTTTGCGCCATCCCGCAGGCACCCCAGCCAGCCATCGCTTGCCAGTTCGGCGAACAGTCTGGCGTAGGCCCGCGAGTAGCCCAGCAGCCCCAGGATCGGATGCCAAAGCCAGGCAGCAGCGTCGTACATGCGGGCCAGGTCAGTAGTCTGCGGAACTGTCCGCCGAATGGTGACGCGCCAGGTTCCGATGGATAGCTCGAGCATGCTTCCGCCCGGTATGACGATTCAAATCGCCGTCGCCGCGAGCGGTCTCTAGACCGCAGCGGGAGCTACCCGGTGGCGGCGCAGCACTTCCAGATAAACGTCTGGCTCGGGGCGAATACGGTAGTTATCGGTCTCATGTGTCCAGATCACCTTGCCGTTCTTGTCGGTAATGATGACCGTTGGCAGTACGGTTTCGCTGTCGTACCCCATCATTTGCATGCCCATCGGCAGGCCGTGAGCCTGTTCGATGCCCAGCGCGCGTGCCGCGGCATTTTCCTCGTCGGTCAGAAAGTCGAAGTTCACGCCGTATTTTTTCGCCAGAGCCTCGGTATTGCTATGCGGTTGCGGAGAAATCAGGGCAACCCGGACGCCGAGAGCGCTGATGTCCTTGTATCTGCTTACCAGTTCCTTGATCTGGGCCATGCACAAAGGACACCAGTTGCCGCGAAAGAAAATCAGGATGGCGGGTTTGTCGGCCAACTGTGCCGACGTCACCGCCGCACCGCTGGCGTTCCTGACAGTAAAATTGGGCAAGGTAGAGCCAACCTTGAGCTTTGCGCTAGGCATGCGCCCGCCATAAGTTGAAAACCAGTAGGCATACAGCAAAAACCCGACCCATCCGACGATCGCCAATGCCGGGGCAAGGACACTTGCGCCCTGCCCGAACCAGATCCAAACGGCAAGGCCGGTGCCGATTGCGCCCAGGAAGTTGAGAAATGGAAAATGCGCGCTGGTGCGCGCCACGTTTTTGAACATCATGAGCCAGCTGATCACCATCATCAGCGGGCCGGCAGTCAGCATCACGCCGCCCCAGGCGATTGGGTTCCCGCCCTGGTAAAGCATCCATCCGGCATAACCGGCAATAGCCATCGCCAGCATCATGTAATTGCTGATAAACATCGATTTAAGCAGATTCATCATAGGTCTCCAAAATGATGGTGGGTTATATCTTTCCTGCACTTTCTGGAGCCATCATAGGTGGCTGAATTAAGCATTGGAATATCAATATTTGATAAACTGATATGCAAAAATGTGACAGTATATTTCTTGACGCAGCCAACTGTAGCCGCCAGGCTTTAGCATTCCACCACCGACGCCCAGCTTGCATGAGGGTAAAAAAGTGACTGCATTGGATTGGGACGATCTCAAGCATTTTCTTGCGCTAAGCCGCCACGGTTCGGTGCGTGCCGCCGCGGACAAGCTCGGGGTCAGCCATTCCACGGTGGCACGACGCATCGAAGCGTTCGAGAAGCGGCTCGGCGTACGTTTGTTCGAGCGCTCGCCCGGCGGCTACGCCATCACCACTGCCGGCGAGGAGGTATTGGCGGTCGCCGAGCAGATGGAAAGTGAAATACACGGCCTGGAACGGCGCATATTGGGGCGGGATCAACAACTCAGCGGCGATATCCGGGTGACCATGGTCGATGTGCTGGGCACGCATCTGCTCATGCCGCATCTGGCGGAATTTTCCAAGCGCTATCCCGACATTTCGCTTGAAGTCGTGATTGCGCACGACATCGCTTTCGATACGCTCGACCTGAGCAAACGCGAAGCGGACGTGGCCCTGCGCTTTACCCAAAAGCCACCCGATCGGTTAGTCGGAAAATGCCTGGCCAACATGTACTGCGCGGCGTACGCCTCGGAGGAGTACGTCAAGCAACATGACTTCGATGGCGGCGCGACGGCGCGCTGGATCGACTGTGTCAAGCGTGGCGATTATCCCGCCTGGATCAAGAACGGCGATTACCCGCACATCCCGGCCAAGGGAGCTTTTCAAAGCCTGCTGCTCCAGTTTGAAGCCGCCAAGGCAGGCATGGGTATCGGCATGCTGCCCTGCTTTCTGGGCGACCCGGAACCGACATTACAACGCCTGCCGCCCGGCGTGGCCCGACCCAGTTACGATCTCTGGCTGCTTACCCACACCGATATGCGCACGACGGCGCGATTGCGGGTTTTTTCCGAATTTATCGCGAATGCGGTTCTAAGCCACCGTGAACTTATTGAAGGCAGAAGTGTGAATTGATATTGAGGAGGGGACGCCTAGCGCCTTTTCATCAACAACAGATTCGCCACCAGTCCGGTCCAGCCGGTCTGGTGCGCGGCACCCAGCCCCTGCCCCGTTTCACCGTGGTAATACTCGTTGAACAGCAATAGATCCCGCCAGTGCGGGTCGCTCTGGTACGGGCTGTCGGCAGCAAAGGCGGGAATCCTGCCGTTCTCATCGCGGCGGAATACGCCTGCCACGCGGTCTGCCAGCAGGCAGGAAACTTCACGTAGCGTCATCTCGCGGTTGTCCATGCACGGCACTTCCACCTTGAAATTATCGCCGAGGAATTGCTGGAACTTCATCAGGGTTTCGATCAACAGGAAATTGACCGGCGCCCACACCGGGCCGCGCCAGTTTGAATTGCCGCCGAACAGCCCGGTATTCGATTCGCCCGGCAGGTACTCGATCAGCGCGCGACCGATGGCAGGCAGCCAGCCCAGGTCGTGGTGCGCGGCGTGGATGTGGCTCACGCTGCGGATGCCGTGCAATGATAGGAATTCGTCTTCGTTCAGCAAACGCTTGAGGATGGGCGGCAGCATGTGGTGGTTGGCAAGGGATAGCAAGTGTTCGCCGCGTTCGTTGGTGTGCGCCGGGCAGGCGCAGATGGTGTGGCCGTCGAACATGCCGCCCATGTGCGCCATCAGCGTTTTGGCAAATCTGGGCGAGGCTTCCAGCAGTCGTGCATCCACAATCTCGCAGGCGAACAGCGGGATGATGCCGACCATGGAAAACACATCGATGCGGTGGCGGCTGCCGTCCGGGGTGACGATGATGTCCTTGAAGAAGCCGTCCTCGGCATCCCACAGCGACGGGCTGTGATCGACGTTGCCCGCCATGACGTTGGCCATTGTAAGGAACTGGCTGTAGCACTGCAGGGCGACATCCTCGTAATCCGGTTCCTCCACTGCCAGTTCCAGCGCAATCATGGTCATGTTGAGCGCGAACATCGCCACCCAGCCGGTGGCGTCGGCCTGTTTCAGCCGGTAGCCGGGCGGCAGCGGCTGCGAGCGGTCATAGACGGAGATGTTGTCCAGCCCCAGAAAGCCGCCTTCGAACACACCGTGGCCTTCGCTGTCCTTGGCATTGAGCCACCAGGTGTAGTTGAGCAAAAGCTTGTGCATGGCGCGGCGCAAAAAACCGAGATCGCCATGCCCGCGCTGTTCGCGCTCCATGCGGAACACCTTGAGCACGGCCATGGCATGCACCGGCGGATTGACGTCGCCGAACGCCCATTCATAGGCGGGAATCTGGCCGTTGGGGTGTAGGGTATCCTCGTGCAGCAGGATTTCGAGCTGCCGCTTGGCAAAATCGATATCCACCAGCGCCAGCGGCAGCGCATGGAAAGCCAGATCCCAGGCCGCGAACCAGGGAAACTCCCAGCTATCCGGCACCGACATCACGTCCGCCGCGCGGAAATGCCGCCACTGGCGGTTGCGCCCGGTTTTGCGCGATTCCGGTGGCGGCACGATGTCACCATCCAGCCAGCGCGCCACGTCGTAATGGTAGAACTGCTTGTTCCAGATCATGCCGGCCAGCGCCTGGCGCAGGATGGCGCGATCCCGATCGTCGTCGGGCAGCAGGCTGCGATAGAAGGCATCGGCCTCGTGCTCGCGCGCAACGAATATCTCTTCCGATTTGTGAAAAGGCTCGGCCAGCGCCTTTTCGGACAGCACCAGTTCCAGCGTTACATCGGCGCCCGGCTCCACGGTGCGGGTATGCCAGGCGGCAAATTTGGTACCGGCGTGCACCGGGTTGACCGCGCCCTCCTCGCCATGCACTACACGGCGATGAAAAGCGTCTTTCACGTAAGGCATGCGGTTGGGCCGGCCCCACAGCGTCTCGGCGTTGCTGTCGTTTTCCGTGAACAGCGGCAAAGCCGTCTGCCGGCCATACAGATAGTATTCGCCCAGTCCTTCGATAGATGCGCGCACCGCCCATGCCGCGCCTTCTGGCGCCTGGTCGAATACAATTTCCGGCTTGCCCTCGGCGCCCTCGCCCCAGGCCCAGGTGTTGCGGCACCACAGCGTAGGCAAGAGGTGCAGTACGGCCGGCTGCGGCCCGCGGTTGGCGGCGACGATGCGGATATGGATCTGCCCCGGCGCGGCCTTCGCGTATGCCACATCCACATCCCAGTAGCGGTTGTCGGCAAAAACGCCCGTATCCAGCAGGCTGAACGGCTGGTCGGCGCGGGTGCGGCGCGCGTTTTCCTCCACCAGCTGGCGGTAGGGAAAGGCGTGCTGCGGATACTTGTAGCGGTAACGCAGGAAACTGTGGCTGGGAGAGGCGTCCAGATAAAAATAGGCTTCCTTGACATCTTCGCCGTGGTTGCCCTGGTTGCCGGTCAGTCCAAAGGCGCGCTCCTTCAGGATGGGATCGACGCCGTTCCACAGGGCGAGCGCGAAACACAGCCGCTGCTGCTCGTCGCTGATGCCGCCAAGACCGTCCTCGCTCCAGCGGTAGGCGCGGGCACGGGACTGCTCGTGGTCGAAATACTCCCATGCCGTGCCATCCATGCTGTAATCCTCGCGCACCGTACCCCAGGCGCGTTCGGCCAGGTACGGCCCCCACAGATGCCAGTTCTCCTGTCCCTGCCGCAGCGCTTCCAGGCGCCGACACTCGGCGGACGAAGCCTCGCCGTTCAGCAGATAACGGGCAAATTCGCCGACCCGCTCCAGCAGGCCATCGTCAGGCTTGTGCTGCATGCTCATGGTGAGTCTCCTTGTTGCTTCGCATCTGGGCGCAGCGCAGTTTCCACCAGGCTTCCAGCGTGCAGGCCACCGACCAGGCCTGCGCCGGGCAGCCGCGCGGCGTGTGCGGAGGGTCGCCGTCGAAAATCTCGCTCACCGTGCCCAGGCCCGCTTCATTGAGGTGTTCGAATATCGGCTCCAGCCGCAGCAGTGCAAGATCCGCATCGCCGCTCACCCGGTATTCCGCCAAGGCGTAGTGCCCTAGCAGCCAGGCCCATACCGTGCCCTGATGATAGGCGCTGTCACGCTCCCACACCCCACCCTGCACCCGCGGGCGATAGCCGGAATGCACGGGAGCAAGCGAGCGCAAGCCGCGGGAGGTAAGCAGATATCTGGCGCACTGGGAGACGATATCGTGCCGGGTTTCCTTGTCCAGCGGACTGAACGGCAGGCTGACGGCAAAAATCTGGTTGGGGCGGATGCTATCGTCGTCGCCGTCCGGCCCGTCCAGCACATCCAGCAGGCCGCCGCGATCCGGCCGGATATAGCGCCGGAATCCCTCTTTCGCGCGCTCCGCCATTGTCGCGTATTCGCGGCTCCGCGCATCGTCCTTGAGGCGCCGGGCAAATTGCGCCATCACTTCCAGCGCGTTGTACCACAGGGCGTTGACCTCCACCGGCTTGCCGATGCGCGGCGTGATGACGGTGTCATTGACCTTGGCGTCCATCCAGGTGAGCTGGACGCCCGGCTCGCCCGCACGCAGCAGGCCGTCGGCTGCGTCCACAGCGATGCCGTGGCGGGTGCCGTCGCGATAATGCGCGACGATCTGCTGCAGTATCGGCCAGGCTTTAGCCACCGACGGCAGGTCGCGGCACGACTCCAGATAGGCGCGCCAAGCTTCGATGTACCACAGCGCGGCATCCACCGTATTGTGTTGCGCCGCTTCGCCGTCGCCGGGAAAATAATTGGGTAGCATGCCGCGATCGACCAGCGGCAGATAGCCCAGCAACAGGTTGCGCGCTGCCTGGTAACGTCCCGTCGCCAGCAGCAGGCCGGGCAGCGCAATCATGCTGTCGCGCCCCCACTCGCCGAACCAGGGGTAGCCGGCCACGATGGCATCGCGCCCGCTACCGTTTTTCTGTTCATGGCGGATCACGAAACTGTCTGCCGCCAGAATCAACTGGTCGATCCAGACCGGCGCCTGCGTGAGTTCCGGCACCGAAATCTTGGCCTGCGTCAGCATGGCCAGGTCGCGCGACTGGAAACGCCGCATCGCGTCCATCGTGTAACGGAGTGGTTCGTCTTCCTCGATGGAGGCTGTCAGGCCGACCCAGTGGCCGGCGTGGATGGGAAAAACCATGTGGCCGACGCAGTGGTGGCGGTCACGGTCGGACAGGCCGCGCTCGCGCTCCGCGGGCAGATCGAAATCCTCCGCCCAGAAATCCGCGCGCTCCACCACGCCGCAACGGGAACGAAAATGCAGGGTATGGCAACCGGCATGAATGAGATCCAGCTCGTAATCGTTCGCAACGATGGTGGGGGAAGTATCCCCGAATCCAGTGGTGCCGTGATGATCGCGGACATTGGTCAGCAGGCGCACGCGTAGCAGCACTTCCCGATCCTCGGGATTTTCCAGCAGACGCCAGGCGAGATGGGTGCTGTGTCTGCCGTGCTCCATCCAGATGCGCGCCTCGATCAGCATGCCTTCCAGGTTGTAGCGCCATACCGGCATACGGCCATCCAGGTGAAATGATTCGATGGCGAGATGTCCGCGCGGCTCCACGGCGCCATTGCCCCAGCGGTTGGTGTGCAGGGGCGTGACGCGGTTCCCATCCAGCAGTTCCGCATCCGCCTTGGCGAACAGTAAATGGCGTTGCCCGGAGTTCAGACACGGGGCGATCAACAGCCCGTGGTAGCGGCGGGTCAGGGTGCCGGCCACGGTGCCGCCGGCATACCCGCCCTTGCCGTTCGCCAGCCACCATTCGTGCTGTTCCGCGAGATCGAGCCTGCCGCAGATTTCCCGCCCCAGATGCACTATTTGCGGAAGTGCGTAGGTCATGACGGCCTCCCTTGTTTTGTGTGTGCCGCAATTACCGGGTGATCATGCTTCTGGAAACTGCTCCTGGATGATGCACTCGGCCTCCAACCAATCCTGTAGTTCGCAATCCGGTGCGAAACCGCGTCTTTCCGCCAGGTAGTAGGCCGTTTCCGCGATCATGTCCTGTCGCGATTTGGCGGGGACTGACTGTTTGCGCCTTGCGGAAGTTTTTCTGCCGACAGTCGTTTGGGGCGACTTGGATGTGGTTGCGTTCATTTCCTTCTCCTCGTCTTGGTTTTAAGTGGCGGGAGTCATGTCACCATGACTGTTAGACGAAATCGTCCGCGCATCCTTACAGTTTGCAGGTGGCCCGCACCTGCGGGGTCGCGCAAATGCCGCCCGGTTTGCAGGTTTGCATCGGGCGGAAGATACTCCCCCGGCGCAAAACAGCGCCACCAGCGCCACGCCGATAAAAATCGGCCGATACGGCTCCAGTACCGTCAGGTTGCTTAAGATTACTTCCGCAGTCAGATACTGAGTCAAGCGATATGAAACATCATCAGGACGGTCTGAGCATCGGCGCATTCGCCAAGGCCGCATGGCGGCATACGCCGTTATGGGGAAGACGACAATTTCAGTGTCATGAAATGCATGAAGGATGCAGGAAAATCAGGCGGCATCGGCCACCCGGCAAATGGTCAGGAATTCTTCCGTCACCAGTGAGGCGCTACCGATCAGCCCGCCATCGATGTCCGGCATGGCAAACAACTCCGCCGCGTTGTCGGCCTTGACGCTGCCGCCGTACAGGATGCGCAGGCGTTCCGCCGCGGTTTCATCCAGTAGCGCGACATGCCCGCGCAGAAAGGCGAGTATGGTCTGCGCATGTTCCGGGGTTGCCGATTTTCCGGTGCCGATGGCCCAGATCGGCTCATAGGCGAGCACACCCTTGGCCAATCCCCGGACACCGACGTGATCGACCACCGCATTCAACTGGCGGATGGCCACGCTATCCGTCATCCCCGCCTCGAATTCGCTCAGGGTTTCCCCTACGCAGAAGATGGGGGTCAGGCCCGCCTTGAGCGCCATTTCGAAGCGCTCGCCCGCTGCATCGTCGCTCTCATAACCGCGTTCGCGCCGTTCCGAATGGCCGATGATGACGTATTTGCAGCCGAATTCCACCAGCATGCCGGGGGCGACCGAGCCGGTATAGGGACCGAATTCGTGCCTGCTCATGTTTTGGCCGCCCCAAGCGACCGGCGTGTCCGCGAGCAAGACCTGCGCCTGGTAAAGGTAGGGATGGGGAACGCAGATCGCGCAGTCTATCTTGCGAAGTTCGCGCATGCCCTGCACCACACCTGCCATGAACGCCCGGTTATCCGGGATGCTGCCGTTCATCTTGCGATTGGCGACGACCAGTTTACGCCTCATAGAAACTCTTCGGCTTATTCATCGGGATATTGCTCCCGGATGAGGCGCTCCGCCTCGAACCAGTCCCGCAATTCGTACCCTGGCACATACCCCCGATTTTTGGCAATGAGATAGGTCATCTCCGCAATCATACGCTGCTTCAGCAGGGCGGGAATGTGCACACGGGATGCCTTAGATATATTGACCGCCTTGCCAATTTCGGAAGATCGGGTTGTCGCGGTATTCATTTTGACTCTCCTTGTCCTGGGGTGAGCGGCTTTGAACTTGCCGCCCCTCATACGTTTAGACGCAAGACCATGGCAAACCTGACAGGAAAATCCCGCAATTTTGGAGCCCATCGAGATACCGACACTGGCAATCGCATATGGTTGTAAGGAATCCAGTCTCCGCCCGTTTAATCACGAGGAACGGACTTAACGCGTTCTGTCGACGACTGTTAAACTGGCGCTTTCCAGTGACAGGCGAGCATGAACGACCATGACGAAAAAAAATGTTACGAACTCGATCGCACATCTTGAGGAGCATGCGGACTACCTTTTCAGCTACGCGATGTTGAAGTTAAAGGATGTCGCCCTGGCGGAGGATATGGTGCAGGACACCTTGCTGTCGGCTGTGGCAGCTCGGGAAGGATTTACAGCACAGGCTTCGGTCAGAACCTGGCTCACCACCATCCTCAAAAACAGGATGATCGATCACTGGCGTCGTCAGGGACGCGAGATTGCGGCATCCGATCTGGTCGGGGACGACGGCAGCGGGGACAGCATCGATGACTTCTTCGACCAGGCCGGACGCTGGTTCGAGATGCCCAATGCCTATCCTAGCCCGGATGAGGCGCTGCAGAGCAAGGAGTTCTGGAACATCTTTGAACAGTGCCTGTCGCGACTCAAGTCGCAACAGGCGGAAGTGTTTCTGGCCAGGGAAATGTATGGCATGAGCAATGAGGAAATACGCGAAAGCTTCTCGCTGGGCGAGAGCAATGTATGGGTGCTGATGCACCGCGCCCGAGTGTCCCTCGGCAAATGCCTGGATATGAACTGGATGAAATGATCAAGGAAACAAGGCCATGTTGAACTGCAAGCAAGCAAGCGCATTGATGTCGCGGGCCATGGACGAAAAGCTACCGTTCGGCAAGAGAATGGCGCTGAAACTGCACCTCTTCATATGCGATGGTTGCACCAATTTTTCCAGCCAGACTTTCTTGCTGCGCAAGGCTGCCCGCTCTTTTGGAAAGTGCCGGCATTGCAAAGACCTGCGCCTTTCCGACGAAGCCAGGCAGCGCATTTTCCGCGCATTAAAAGATGTTCAAGCCCGGAAAGACTAAAGAAACCTTAACCCGCCTAACAAGTAAAGAAAGTCCGATCATGAATGATATTGTGATGTATACCACCGCGACCTGCCCTTATTGCCGTGCGGCCGAACAGTTGCTGCATGGCCGGGGCATTAAGGATATTTCGTTTGTCCGTGTCGATATCGATCCGCAAAAACGTGCGGAGATGATGGAGCGCACGGGTCGGCGCAGCGTGCCTCAGATTTATATCGGGAATCGCCATGTCGGCGGTTTTGACGACTTGCAGGCATTGGACCGTTCCGGCGAACTGAACCACCTGTTGAATGCCTGAACTGACGGGTAGGCGCCGGGGCCATTCAGCTGCGGGTTGCCGGCGGCCTCGCAAGTAAAAGGAAACGACGTGAGTCCGGTTGACGGAATAAACGCAGCGACACCCTCTTTACCCGCGGCAAACACCCATGCCCGTTCCAACCTTGCCGCATCCGGCGGACCAGGAATGCCACCGGCATTTTCGATCCCGGGATACCCGGGTTCGCCGAATGGAAAAGATGCCATAAGCGCAGAGCCTGCCAAATCGAATTCCGGGCACATCCCCCTGACAAACCAACAGCCAAGCCAGCAGCCCGTCGCAGGAAAACAGGTTTTCCACGAAAAAGCCCTTGGATTGCGTGCGCAGCGACAGCAACTGCTGGCATCCAACATCGCCAATGCCGATACCCCAAACTACAAGGCGGTGGACATCGATGTTGAAGCTGTGTTGCAGGAGGTGAAGGCCGGAAGAGAACCGCTCGCCATGGCAGCCACATCCCCGGAACACCTTGCCGGGCAGACATCTTCGGGGCAATCCCGCCTTCCGATCAAATACCGCATCCCGCTGCAACCGAGTCTGGATGGAAACACGGTGGATATGCAGGTCGAGCAAGCCAAATTTTCCGAGAATGCACTCAAGTACCAATTCTCTCTTGACCGCGTGGGGGGTCGCTTCAAGATGATGAGAGAACTGCTGAACGACTTGAAATGATCTGCGGCGCCCTCAGAGGGAAGACCCCTAATATAAACAACAATATAAAGGACATAAACATGAAACCGCTTGAACTCGCTGGCATCGAGGCTTGTGTCTTCGACGCCTACGGCACCCTCTTCGACGTAAGCAGCGTTGCCCGTGGCGCGCAGGCTGGACTCGGTGAGCAGTGGCAACCCCTATCCGACCTGTGGCGCTCCAAACAGCTTCAGTACACCTGGCTCCGGGGGTTGAACGGGCAATACGCCGATTTTTGGCAAGTGACGGGCGATGCCCTGGATTTTGCCATGTCGACCCTGAGACTCGAAGACCGCAATCTGCGAGAAAGACTGATGAGCCTTTATCTCGAGTTGAGTACGTATCCGGAAGTACCCGGCGCCCTGCGCCGCCTGAAGGGCGGTGGCATGAGGCTCGCCGTTTTGTCCAATGGCTCGCCCGGAATGCTGGCTTCCGCGGCTTCGAATGCCGGCATCGCCGATTTGTTCGACGCGATATTATCGGCCGATGAGGTAAAGGTCTATAAACCGCATCCTTCAGTTTACCAAATGGCCCCGGAACGCCTGGGTGTGGCTGCAAAAAACATCTGTTACCTTTCTTCCAACGGCTGGGACGCCTACTCGGCCAAGGCGTTCGGATTTCAGGTTTTGTGGTGCAACCGGTTTAACCATGCGCCGGAGAATATACCGGCAACCCCGAATGCAGAAATCCGGGATCTTTCCTGCCTTCCAGGGACAATAACGGCATGAATGATTTCAATGGCTGGCCTGACGCCCGGTGAAACCGGGCGCGGGCTGTCCTGCCTCTGACTGCCTTCCTCAGCGCGAGTGTTGTTTTCCTTGCAGCGAAGCAATGATCGGACAGGAAACAGTCCCCTGGTTAACGCAGCAGTCGTCAATCATCCGCGCAAGGACGGACTCGATCCGATGCAGGTCGGCAAGCTTCTCGCGCGCATCCTTGAGCTTGTGCTCCGCCAGCGCCCGCGCCTCATCGCAGTGGGTGCCGTCATCCAGCCGCAATAGCTCCGCAATCTCATCCAGGCTGAACCCCAGCCGTTGCGCGGATTTCACGAATCGCACCCGCGCAACGTCGCTTTCCCCATAACGGCGTATGCCCCCATAGGGCTTGTCCGGCTCAAGCAGCAGGCCCTTGCGCTGATAGAACCGGATGGTCTCCACATTGACTCCGGCCGCCTTGGCGAATGCGCCGATGGTCAGACCGTCCTGATGATGTTTCATATCACTTGACTCCGTACCTGACTACGGAAGTAATCTTAAGCCGTTTCGGAGTTCCGTGAAAGGAAAATACATGTCTGAGCTACAACCGGGGCGGGGCGCGCTTTTTACCGGGGGGCTGGCGGCTATCCTCGCCTCGACCTGCTGCCTGGGGCCGCTGGTGCTGATGGCGTTGGGTTTCAGCGGCGCCTGGATCGGCAACCTGACGGCACTGGAACCATATCGGCCGATCTTCATCGGCGTGGCGCTGGTGTCGATGCTTCTTGCCTGGCGGCGCATTTTTCGCCCGGCACGAGCCTGCAAACCGGGCGATGTCTGCGCAGTTCCGCAGGTACGCACTGCTTACAAGATGATTTTCTGGGTAGTGGCAGCGCTGGTGCTGATGACGCTAGGCTTCCCCTACCTCCTCCCCTGTTCTACTGATTGGAGTCCATCATGAAAAGACTGTTCGCATCATTCACGCTCGCCTTCCTCATCACCGTACCTGCCTGGGCGGCCACCAAGACCGTCGCGTTGTCAGTGCCCGGCATGACCTGCGCCGCCTGTCCGATTACAGTGAAAAAGGCACTGACCAAGGTTGAAGGCGTGACCAAGACCGAGGTCAGTTTCGAGAAGCGCGAAGCCATTGTCATTTTCGACGATACCAGAACCAGCGTAGAGGTATTGATCCACGCGACCCAAAACGCCGGCTATCCATCCACGGAGGTACGCTGAAATGACCAACCCGAAAATGTTGCTGCGTGTCGGCGTGATCGGCACGGTGCTGGTGGCGCTGTGCTGCTTCACCCCGATTCTGGTCATCCTGTTTGGCACGGTCGGGCTGGCGGCTTATACCGGTTATCTGGATGTCGTGCTGCTGCCCGTGCTCGTTGTGTTCGTCGCGCTAGTGATTTATGCCGTTCGGCGGCAGCGCGAAGCGGACCAATGTTGCGCTTCAACCCGTGAAGGAGAAAAGAAATGATCGCAATCAGGATCGACGGCATGACCTGCGCTTCTTGCGCGACGCATGTGCAGGCGGCGCTGGAAAAAGTGCCGGGCGTGCGCAAAGCCTCTGTTTTCTACGACGAGAGCAAGGCGGACGTGGCGGCTGACGAAGGCGTCGATCGCGGTCAAGTGCTGGCCGCCGTCGCGGCATTGGGCTATCGAGCCGCTTTCACTGAAGCCGGCACGGAACGCATGGATGGAATTTCTTCGCCAGGCGACAGCGCAAGCCGCCTGCACGTTGCCATCATCGGCAGCGGCGGAGCCGCAATGGCGGCGGCGCTGAAGGCGGTCGAACTAGGCGCGCATGTCACCCTCATCGAGCGCGGCACCATCGGTGGCACCTGCGTCAATACCGGTTGCGTGCCGTCCAAGATCATGATTCGCGCCGCCCACATCGCCCATCTGCGCCGGAAAAGCTCTTTCGACGATGGCATTTCAGCAACAGTGCCAGTTGTTAGGCGCGACCGCTTGCTCGTCCAACAGCAGGCGCGCGTGGATGAACTCAGACGCGCCAAGTACGAAAATATCCTGGATAGCACCCCGGGCATCACCGTGCTGCGCGGCGAAACCTATTTCAAGGACGGCCATCATCTTATCGTGCGTTTGCACGATGGCGGCGAACGCGAAGTCGTGTTCGACCGCTGCCTAATCGCTACCGGCGCGAGCGCGGTCGTTCCACCAATCCCGGGACTGAATGACACGCCCTACTGGACTTCCACCGAAGCGCTGGTCAGTGACACGGTTCCTGAGCGTCTTGCTGTAATCGGCTCATCGGTGGTGGCAGTGGAACTGGCCCAGGCGTTCGCCCGGCTGGGCAGCAAGGTCACAGTCATGGCGCGCAGCACCTTATTCTTCCGCGAAGATCCGGCCATCGGCGAAGCCGTCACGGCGGCTTTCCGTGCCGATGGCATCGAGGTGCTGGAACACACCCAGGCCAGCAACGTCGCCTATGCGGATGGCGAATTCGTGCTCACCACCGGGCACGGCGAACTGCGCGCCGACAAGCTGCTGGTCGCCACCGGCCGGGCACCCAACACGCGCGTGTTGGCGCTGGAGGCTGCAGGCATCGCAGTCAATGCACAGGGTGCCATCGCTATCGACAGGACCATGCGCACCAGCGCACCGGATATCTATGCCGCCGGCGACTGTACCGACCAGCCGCAATTCGTCTATGTGGCGGCAGCAGCGGGTACCCGCGCGGCGATCAACATGACCGGCGGCGATGCCACTCTCGATATGACCGCCATGCCGGCCGTGGTGTTCACCGATCCGCAGATAGCCACAGTCGGCTTGTCCGAAGCGGAAGCGCACCTCAAGGGCATCGAAACCGACAGCCGCACCCTGACACTGGACAACGTGCCGCGCGCACTGGCCAATTTCGATACCCGAGGCTTCATCAAGCTGGTCGCGGAAAGCGGCAGTGGTCGGCTGTTGGGCGTGCAGGCGGTGACCCCGGAAGCAGGCGAAATTATTCAAACCGCAGCCATCGCCATCCACGCCCGCATGACGGTGCATGAACTCGCCAACCAGTTGTTCCCTTACCTGACGATGGTGGAGGGGCTGAAACTCGCTGCGCAGACCTTCACCAGGGATGTGAAGCAACTGTCCTGCTGTGCCGGATAACGGCCAAACAGAACGGTTTGCTGCCGGATTTTGCATCTATTGAACGCGAAAGGAAGACCGCCATGAAGATCAGGACAATCCGGCAACGTATGGCTATCGCATTGATCCTTATCTTGTTTACATCAAGCGCGCTGGCCGCTCAAGCCGCTTGGCTGCTTCGCGTGGATGGCCTCTCCTGCCCGTTCTGCGCCTATGGCATCGAGAAAAAACTGGGAGCGGTCAAGGGCGTCCAACGGGTCGAAGTCGACATCGCTTCCGGCACGGTAACCGTCACCATGGCGGAAGACGCAGCGCTCGATGCGGCCTCGGCCCAAAAAGCGGTGCAGGACGCCGGCTTCAGCCTGCGCAGCCTCGAACAGATACGGGCTGCCCCGCAAGGCAAGCTGGAGAAATAAGCGATGAAACCGCTGATTGCGGGAAGCGTTTTGCTTGTCCTGGGGATGTGCAGCCCGGCGGCCTGGAGCGCGCCGATCACCTTCAACACAGCGCTTCCGGTGTACGAGGGCGGATACGTGCTGCGCGAGCAGTTCATCTTCATGAAGAATGCCGACGATCCCACACCTGCCAAGCGTGATATGGAAGTGACCGGGTTGGTGTCGGTGCTGGGCTATGGGGTAAACCGAAATTTCGCGCTGTTCGGCATGCTGCCCTATTTCGACAAGCGCCTGGATATGAGCATGGGCGGACAGGATCTCACCCGTCGTCAATCGGGCGTTGGTGATCTCACCTTGCTGGGCCGCTACACCGCATACGAATACAACGCGCCTGGGCGAACCTTTCGTATCGCGCCGTTCTTGGGCGTGAAAGCACCGACCGGTGAGGATAACGCTCGCGACGGTTTAGGACGTCTGCCTCCGCCGGTTCAACCTGGTTCCGGTTCATGGGATGCGCTTGGCGGCGCTGTGCTCACCTACCAGACTCTGGTTTTTCAAATTGACAGCCAAGTAAGCTACAAGGCCAACCGCGAAGCCAACGGCTTCCAGACCGGCAACGTTTTGCAAATCGACGGCTCGCTCCAGTACCGCCTATGGCCGCGTAACTTGGGGGTAGGTGTTCCCGCCTTTCTCTATGGCGTCCTTGAAGCCAATCTCGTGCACGCAGCCAGAGATCGTGTCGACGGTGCAAATAACCTGAACTCAGGCGGCACTACCCTGTTCTTGTCCCCCGGCGTGCAATACGTCACCCGCAAATGGATCGCCGAAGCCGGTGTGCAGATTCCAGTCATCCAGCACCTCAACGGCACGGCGCTCAAAAACGATTATGCATTGACCGCGGGTTTCCGCATCAACTTCTGAAAGGCCAATGGCAAATGCAGCTACGAACGGTATTCAGGTGGGGCAGAAACATCGTGTTCGCATTGGCGGTTCTCGTGGCAGGCGGCTGGCTCGCGTTTGTGCCTTCGGCGAAGGAAGCGCCCTATGCGTTCGTAACCGCATGGGGCGGCAAAGGCAGCGCGCCGGGGCAGTTCAACGATCCGACTGGAATTGCCGTCGCCGGCGATGAAGTGTTCGTTTCCGACTCGCGCAACGGCCGCATCCAGGTCTTCGACCTAGACGGCCGCTTCAAAAGGCAATTCGGCACGCCCGGCAAGGGCATGGGCCAGCTTGGCCGCCCCATGCATCTCACGGTTCACGCCGGCGAGCTTTATGTGGCCGAGTATTTCAACGACCGGATTCAGATCTTCAGTCTCGACGGCCAGACCAAACGCATCATCGGCCAATCCGGCAACGGCCCCGGCCAATTCAACGCTCCCGGCGGCATAGCCGTAGCGCCCACCGGCGACTTGTTGGTCGCGGATTTCTACAACCAGCGCATCCAGCAGCTCAGGGCAGGTGGCACTTTTGTGCGCCAGTGGGGAGTGACGGGCAAGATCGGCATCCGGGCGGGCGAGTTCAACTACCCAACCGACGTGGCTTTCGGCCCCGGCCGGACACTTTATGTGGCGGATGGCTATAATGACCGGATACAGGCGTTTGGCGCCGACGGCGCTTTTCTTCGCAAGTGGGGCGGCCCCTTCGCGATGAATATCTTCGGCCCGTTCAGGGGCTGGTTTGCCACGGTGACCGGCGTTACCATTGACGGGAAAGGCAATGTATACGCCGCCGACTTCTACAATCACCGGGTTCAGAAATTCTCCCCCGAGGGCATATTCCTGACAAGTTTCGGCGCAAAAGGGAGCGGCAAGGGGCAGTTTGATCATGCCATCGCCGTGGCCGTGGCCGGCGACGGAACGGTTTTCGCAGTCGATTTCGGCAACAACCGAATACAAAAATGGCGGCAGTCGGTGCTTTAATGACTTGAAAGGAGAACGGCGATGTGGGGACATATGGATGGCTATGGCTGGGGTGCGATGGGGCTCGGCATGATTGGCATGTCGCTGTTCTGGATACTGCTGATCGTCGGCATCGTTCTGCTGGTGAAGATGCTGCTGGGATCCAGCGGCGCATCCGGGCCGCTCGACATTCTCAAGGAACGCTATGCCCGCGGCGAGATAGATAAAGACGAATTCGACCAGAAGAAGCATGATCTGGGAGACTGACTTTTGCCGCACTTATTTCGCATAACTTTAGCGCTGCTGTTGCTGGCAGCCACCCTGCCTGCGGCATGGGCGCAACAGCCTCCCCGGCCTGACGTGATCGAAATCCCCGCCGGGCCGTTCGTGTCGGGCTCGGATCGCGCCGAGCGCGACTACGCCTACGCGCTGGATGAAGCGGCCTACGGCAGTCCGGTCACCCGCACGCAGCAGTGGTATGAAGGAGAACGTCCACGCGGCATCACTGAAACCGGCGCCTATGCCATTATGACCACGCCGGTCACCAATGCCCAGTATGCAGCATTCGTGCGAGCGACGGGCCATCGCGCGCCCGATGTAGATCGCCGTACCTGGGAGCGCTACGGATTGCGGCATTCCTTCGCCGAAACCCGCCGGTACGCCTGGCGCAATGGAAAACCGCCGCAGGGGCGTGTGCTTCACCCCGTCGTGCTAGTGAGCGCATCCGATGCCGAGGCCTATGCACAATGGCTGAGCAAGGCCACCGGCCATGCTTGGCGGCTGCCCACCGAGGCGGAATGGGAAAAAGCCGCGCGCGGCACGCAAGGATTTTATTTCCCCTGGGGCAATGAGTACGACCCCTCACGTCTCAACAGCGCAGATCGCGGGCCTTTTGACACCACACCAGTGGACAGCCATACAACCGGATCAAGCCCTTTCGGCACGCTCGATGCCGCAGGCCAGGTCTACGAATGGACGGCCGACACCGACGTTAACAGTAATGCTGTGGTCAAAGGCGGCTCATGGGACGACAAGGGCTGCGGAGTGTGCCGTCCTGCTGCGCGCCATACGCGCCCGCCCAACCTCAAGCACATCCTCATCGGCTTCCGGCTGGTGCGGGAGTAGTGTCTAAAGTTTATCGAGCATCTGCTTGATTTCAGCTTTTCTACCTGCCCCCCGCATGGAGCTAATGCATATGCCTTGTTTACTTTAGGGACGGGCTTACCGTGCATAAAGTGGGTTCGATATACGCAATCGCAGTGCCCGAATCGACAGAACGTGCAGAACGAGTGCCAGCGGCACCATGAGGCCAGGGATGTAGGTAAAAGGGAAGGTTCCGATTGCCGCGTTAGGGACTCCGGTCGCTATCAGATGTAACGGCCCGCACGAGTCGAAGCGATTCCATGCCCATCATCAGCCACAACGGAAAGCTCAGTGCTACCGTCAGGCCAATGCGCGGTCGGGCCATGAACATGATGAACATAATGATTGGAGCGAGCAGATAAAACAGTCCTGGTGGCAGCAAGGCCGTGTTAGCAATCACGCCTCCGTACCCAAGCATACCTCCATAAACTATCCATGCAGCAAGCCCAACGAGGGATGGCATCTTATAGCCACTGGGCAGGTAGCGAATAAAGCCTGCCACAAGCATTATGACCACGGTAGCAATGAAGAAAAGAAACAGATTACTCATGTCCGATGCTCCTTCCGACACTTTATGCCAATGGTGTAGTGGCCGGCCCCTCAGCGAGCAAGCCTGAATTCGATGCGTGCGTGGAGAGCCATTTTTCCGATTCCACCGCTAAAGAAGCCCCCATCAGCTTCGGGAAGCCATGAAGCTGCGCGTAATGACCAGGATCGAGCGTTGGCTTGAGCATGATCTTCATCATCCCACCCATTGCACGTAGCATTGACCCAATACTTCTTTTGACCAACGGCGATTTCCCCACATAGCGGCGAACGATGGTCTCGAAATCCTCCGGCTTTTGTCCGATGACCTCAAGGACTGCTTGTGTCGGTGCTCTCAGGGCAAAGGCATTGCGCTTGTAGTCCTCGAAATACCAGAGCACCTGGGCGGTCGTAAAATCGGGAAAATTCAGCGCCCTGGCCACTTTCGTAAACATCGCGGCCGGTGCGTCGAAATACCTGACGGGTCGGCCGAGCACCTTTGCAAAGGTCGCCGTGATGTCCTGCGGCGATAGCAGCACTGAACCGGTCGGGCGGTAGGTTTTTCCAATATGTCTGGCCGGATTGACTAGCGCACCGACGATCACTCGCGCATGGCGGTGCATTCATGCCGTCCCCGAGCGGCATCGGCATCATGCCGAACTGGGCAATCGGCTCCAGTGCAGCCATGTAGTTATCGGCGAACCAGCCTGGATTGATGGTGACCAGGTCGACATTCGGCATCCATGAGAACATCTTGTCGGCCAGCCAGGTTTCACGCGTATGGATAGAATGGTGGCGCGGGTCGGCCAGCCATTGGCTCAGAGCCACGACTACCTCCAGGCGGTGCTCCTGGGCGGCGGCGGCGAAGACCACGCTCGCGCTCAGTGCGTCCGGGAGCAAGGGCGCGCAGAAGTAGGCTCTTTGAACATCATGGAGGGCGCAGCGCACGTCGTCGATGTCATGCAAGTTGCCCACCTGAATATCCGCCCCGAGGGCTTGCAAGGCATTGCTTCGTCCATCCGTGCGGCGCACTAGCGCGCGTACCGGAAAGCCTTGCTCAAGCAATTGTCTGGCCGTCTGGAATCCTGTGTTACCGGATGCGCTGGTCACCAGAATTTTTGGCTTTGCCATGTCGATCTCCTTATGTGCGTGGTCATGCAGTGACTTGTCTGTGCGACACTTGAAATGGACGCTGTCAAGCTGAGCCGCCTTGCTGGTTGCGCCTAAAGTGGGAATACTCCTGCTTTCATGCAGGCCAGCGCCTGAGGAGGACGCTGGCGTTTACGCCGCCGAAGCCGAAGCCGTTCGACAATGCGTGTTCAATGTCCATTGATCTGGCAGCACCGATCACAATGTCCACGCCTTCTGCGGCCGGGTCTGGATTTTCCAGATTACGGGTGGCGGGAACGATCTGGTCACGCAGGGCTAGCGCGGTAAAAATGGCTTCGATCCCCCCGGCGGCTCCCAGTAGATGTCCGGTGGCAGACTTGGTCGAGGTGACCGCAATACGGTTATCCCTGCCGAACAGCGCTTTGATAGCTTCCAACTCCCCGAGATCTCCTACTGGGGTGGAGGTGGCGTGCGCGTTCAGGTGCTGTATGTCGGAAGGCACAAGATATGCCTGTTCCAATGCGGCTTGCATGGCACGTCGGGCACCATTGCCGTCCTCCGGTCCGGAAGTCATGTGATAGGCATCCGCGCTGGTGCCGTACCCAATGATTTCCGCGATGGGCTTGGCGCCTCGCGCCAAGGCATGCTCAAGTGCTTCGATCACCAGTATGCCGGCGCCTTCACCCATCACAAAGCCGTCGCGAGCATTATCGAAGGGCCTGGATGCATGCTCCGGAGCGTCGTTGAAAGAGGTAGACAGGGCGCGGGCGGCAGCGAAGCCTCCCAGGCTGACGAGGTCGATGCAGGCTTCCGCTCCGCCGCAAATGGCGATATCCGCTTCGCCGCAACGGATCAGCCGTGCGGCGTCACCGATGGCCTGAACGCCAGCCGCGCAGGCCGTTACCGGGGCGCCGAGAGGACCTTGGTAACCATGGCGTATGGAAACATGTCCAGCGGCCATGTTGACGAGAAAGGATGGGATGGTGAACGGTGACAGCCGTTGCACGCCGCGCGTATCTGTCACGCGAACGGCATTGGCAATTGCCGGAAATCCACCGATCCCGGAGGCGATGATCGTGGCGGTGCGCTCACGCTCATGTTCGTTTGCGGGAACCCATCCCGATTGGGCAATGGCCTCTTCCGCCGCGGCCAGCGCGAACAGGATGAACCGATCCATTTTGCGTTGATCCTTGGGGGATGCAGCGATGTCCGGATCGAAGCCGGCGTCGCTGTCTTCTTCCTTCGTTGGCACAAGTCCGCCCACTTTTGCTGGGATCGCTGCGACCATTTCTTCCGGCAAGGTGCGCAGGCCGGAGCGGCCAGAAACCAAACGCTGCCAGACCGATTCCACTCCACAGCCCAAGGGAGAAACTATTCCCATGCCTGTTACCACGATACGACGAGAGGCCATTATCGCTGCTTCTCATCTGGGCTTGACGCACCCAAGCCCCGTCGGGATTGGGTCTGTGCAGCCCGTTCGCGCATACTCGCGCTCGCGGCCGGCCCCGGCTGTAACACCACGCTCTCGGCTGTGATCGGCGATAAGCGGTGTCTGTCCATTAGGATCGGCTCCAGCAAATCGCCAGTGTGGCGGTCTGCTAATTGGACGGACACGCCTTCCGGCGTCAGGTGTTTATTGCCCCAGTCGAGCATTGCCACCAACACCGGGAAAAAATCGCGGCCTTTATCCGTCAGGACATATTCGTATCTTTGGGGGCGAGGGTTGTACATGCGCCGTTCAAGCAGGCCATTCTGGGTCAGATGCTTCAGGCGCCGCGTTAGGATGTTAGGGGCGATACCCAAGCTGGACTGGAACTCGTCAAATCTGCTGAGGCCGTGGAATGCGTCGCGCAAGATCAAAATGCTCCACCATTCCCCCACGCATTCAAGGGCTCTGGCGGCCGGGCATTCCATGTTTTTGAAGCTTGTTCGTTGCATAATGAAAGCGACTCTATCAGCAATACTTTCATCATGCAAGTAACATGGGTGTTGGGTTAAAGGGTGAGAAATCGACAAATTCCCACTTCAAGCCATGCGGCAACGAAGATTCACGCACACGCTGAATGTCCAGCAGCCACGAACGCTCCACAGTTGCGCTCTCTCGTGACCAATCAATCTTCGCATCGCCGATCACCTGAAGTTGTCGGCCGTTGTCGAAGTCTATAAACAGCAATCCGGCAAAACCGCTTTCGTGGATATTGCCCAAGGTGTTGAACATGCCGTTTCCAACGTAGTCGGGGATTCGCAAGCGAGTCGTGGATTCGACCCGCACAAAACCCGGGAGGCCGCCTCGATGCGATACGTCAGTGCCGGACTCTTGATGCACGCTGGCGACAAAGCAAGCGTCGGCATTGGCGATCAGGCTCGCATGGTCGGCATTAAGGCTATGATTCTCCTGCATGCAAGGGCGCCCCGGCTGGGTTCGGTCCATGCGCAAGATTCGACGCTGGATGTATTTCGGGCAATTCGGGTAGGCCTGATCGACGATCACATCAAGCCTGCCTTCGGCCAACAACTCATCGGCAACCGAGCGCAAATGGCCATTGATGCGAAGCCGACGCCGTGTTGACAGTTCGATTGCGAGCAAGCTGATTAACCCGTTCTGTCGCAGGTTGTGCCAGAGCGGGTCATGATGGTCAGCCCATGCGCTTGGGACAGCCAATTGAACTTCCGTGCCATCGTGGGTAACGGCAAATCCGGGTTCGCCGAACAGCAGGCTTGGCCAGGCTCCGCGTGCCCCATCCCAACTGCCCAGCACCAGCATCGATTGTGCTGCAAGAAACTGCCAGGCACCCGGAGTGATGCTTTTGGCAATGGCTCGGCCCATGGCTTCACCCTGCCCGGATTTTCCGGCCAGTGCCTGTACTTGGCGTTCGCCGTCATGATATGGACCCGAATTCGTCATCGAACATCGCCCAGAGTAAGTTCCCGCACGGACGGACGCGCCACGGGAAGGCGCGCAATCAGTGCGGGAGAACGGTTAGAAAGTAACGACGTTGTAGCCATCGGCCAATAGGCGTGCGATGCTGGGAAGGCCGCTCGTCCCGGGAACAGCGCACTCGCTGACCAATTTAAACCCGTGATCCAGGGCTGTTTCACGCGCATCAAACACGTCTGCACACCCGCTTGAAACGCCGGCGATCTTGTCTTTGACCGCTTCGTAAAGGCCATTTACGGGATGGTCTGGAGATGTGATCAGGCCGGACCAGCGAGTGCCGGTGCCCTGAAACAGCACAGTGACGTCATGTCCGCGCTGCTTGGCGTCATAGGCGGTGACAAGGGCATTGAACACCCGGCCAAGCGATTCTTCGCTACCTGATTTTGGATCTGAAAGTATGATGACAGCAGTTTTATTCACGTGATTCTCCTTTGGTAAATCCTGTCGGATGGGCAGGTACCGAATCATATGAATTTCGAGTAACTGAATAAATGATGCAGTGTTATCATAATTACTCCGATTAACGGAGTAATCGAATGGACAAGCTGAACAGCATGCGTGTTGTGGTTGCGGTTGCCGATGCAGGCAGCCTGACCGATGCGGCCGCTGATTTAGGCACTTCGCTGCCGACTGTGGTGCGAGTGCTTGCCGCCACTGAACGGCGTCTGGGGGTCCGTCTTTTCGAGCGAACGACCCGTCAGGTTCGTATTACCGAAGAAGGGCGCCTGTTTGTCGAGGCGGGCAGGAGAATACTCAACGAAGTGGCCGAGATTGAGGATTCGTTGCAGGACAGGCGAACCGAACCGGTCGGGTTGTTGGCTATTACGGCACCGGTTCTATTTGGCCGGCTGCACGTCACTCCGGTGTTGAACGCATTCCTGAGTCAATATCGCGATGTGTCAGCAAGGCTGATACTGATTGACCGGGTAGTCGACCTGATTGAAGAAGGTATCGATGTGGCTGTGCGAATCGGACATGTCACTACTTCGGACCTGGTGGTGTCCACTGTCGGAACTGTCAGACGATGCCTATGTGCGTCGCCCGCCCTACTGGATGCAATTGATCCCATCAACCAGCCTGGCGATCTCCAGCGGGCACCATTCATTCGCATCCTGGGTTTGATGCCGAGCAATCGCCTGACTTTCCAATCAGAAGGCGCCCTTCAAGGGGTTGACCTGACAAACATCCGAATGACGACAAATCAAGCTGATACAGCAGTGATGTCGTGTATCGACGGCCTCGGAGTCGGTGTGTTCCTGTCATATCAAATCCAGGAAGCCGTTTCCACGGGAAAGCTTCGAGTTATCCTGGAAGCGTTTGAACCTGAGCCACTGCCTGTCTCCCTTGTCTATTCGCCGACAAAACGAATCTCTGCTCGAACCAGGGTGTTCATCAGCTGGGTCAAATTGCATTTGAGTGAACGACTGGTGCCTGGGATGAGCAAGTCTGTGTAATTAGTCAACCGGGGGTTCGCACTTCATCCCGATCTCCGTAGCACCCTAAAACAACTGAACGTGATGCTTTATACGAAGAAAGTTGAAATCCTTACAATCATGGGTTACAGCGGTTGCATAAATGGCTGATCTTTTTTCATTTCTGCAGTACACATAAATCGAAGGACGTCAGTTTTGCCGACATTTCTAAACAGCAAATGTTTTTTATTTACTGAGTCTTGATAAGAATTCCCTGCTTGTAGAATTTTCAAACCCTCACCTTCATACTGCGATTTTCATACTGCGATTTTGCAACCCCAACCTAATGAGACAATGCCGCCTCACGCCGACAGGCGCCAGGACTCACCCCGATGTACTTCTTGAATGCCTTGCCGAACGAGGCCTCCGACTGGTAACCGACCCGCTCGGCAATCGTCGGCATGGTCATGCTGGTCGATATCAGCATCTCCTTGGCTTTTTGCATGCGCCACTCGGTCAGGTAATGCATCGGTGTCCGCCCTGCAAGCGTATGAAAACGTTGGGTGAACGCGGTGCGCGACATGCCGGCATGCTGTGCAAGTTCTTCCAGAGACCAGGCGTATTCAGGCCGTAGATGCATGGCATTCAGCGCCAGCCCTACTTTGGCATCGGCGATGGCGCCGAGGATGCCCGGAGGAGTTGCCGTCTGGGCGATGTAGGCGCGCATGATCTGGGCGAAGAGAACCTCCACCAGGCGGTTCACCACGGCTTCAGTACCGGGTCGCATGGCACGGGTTTCATAGCAGATGAAATTGATCGTCGTTTGCAGCCAGGACATTTCGGTGGCATCCGCCCCCTGAATATGGATTAAAGGGGGCAGGGCATCTATCAAAGGGTAACGTACGTTGCGGTCGAACTCGAAATAGCCGCACAGAATGTTGGCGGTAGTGCCGCCACTGCCGTAAACCACCGGGCCGTAACGATCTATTTTTCGACTACCGATAATGGCTTCCGCGGGCAACGCCACACTGTCCGGTGCATCGAGCAGCACATGGGCGTGTCCATGCGGAAACACCACCACATCCCCTGCCTCAAGGCAGATGGATTTTTCCATGTCAGCCATTTTCAGCCAGCAACTGCCGCGCGCGACCACATGGAATTCGGCGACCGGCGTCCGGTCGATATCCATACCCCAAGGGGCGGATAGCTCGCATCGGAAATAGACTTCACCTCTCAAGCGCATTGATGCAAGTATGTCTGTCAGTGCATCCATAATAGAATATTCCGTTCTTATGAGCATAAATTATGAACTAATTATCATTGTTAGTACACGTTATAAAAAATAATATGATAACTGTAATTGCGCACAAGCCACCCCGGCCGAGCGAACTACTTTTTCGTATCATCATTGAAAGGAATCGAAATGTCTGCACAACCCACCCTCACACTGCCGATGCAATCCATAGCAAGCAGCGAACCCAGAGCAAAGGAGGTCCTGGAAAAAGCCCTCAAGCAAGTGGGTTTCATTCCCAACATGTATGGTTACATGGTCAACTCCCCTGCCCTGCTGGACACCTATCTTTTCGGTTACAACCAGTTCCGCACCGAATCCGGCCTCAACCCGGCCGAACAGGAAGTGGTGTTTCTCACCATCAGCCGCGAAAATGCCTGCCATTACTGCGTAGCCGCGCACAGTCTGATCGCGGATGCGTTCTCCAAGGTACCCCTCGACGTGACCGATGCCATTCGCAACGGCACGGAAATCCCGGATACCAAGCTGAAGGCATTGAGCCATTTCACCAAGGTGCTGCTCGACTCGCGCGGCCATCCTTGCAAGACCGAGGTCGCGGCCTTTATCGCGGCAGGCTACACGGAAGCCCATGTGCTGAGCATTCTTCTGGCAATCAGCGTCAAGACGCTCAGCAACTATGCCAACCACCTGTTCGAGACACCGCTGGACGACATGTTCAAACCGCGCGAATGGAGCCCAACTCGCACAGGTTCCGCCTGCGGCAGCAAGGAATGCGCCGCATAAATGCACGGCATCTGATCTAGCCATTCTTCACACTGGTTGCGGGGAATGGCATTTATCGAATGCATTACATGGGGAATCAATCATGATCGACCAAAATCAATTCAATATCACTAAATATTCCCAGGCCCCGCTCCGCATGGAAGCCAAGGCCGGATTCAGCGCATCCCCGGAAAAACTGTTTACTACCATATCGAGCCCTCATGCCGTGGCCAGCTGGGTACCGCTCATGCTGTCACTGTCCATGGAATATGGTACGGCTGGCAGCGGAACCGAATGCGGGGTTGGTTCCGTCAGACACTGCGCAATGCGCGGCATGGGGGAGCTCAATGAAACCATCGTCTGGTGGAATCCACCCCATGGGTACGCATTCCAGGTGTCTACAAAAATAAAAATGATGTTGCCCACGGAGGATCACGTCTCCGTAATGTTCGTCGAACCCGACGGAAATGGTGGCAGCATGCTGACCTGGCAACACTATTTCAATTGGCGCGGGTTGCTGATGCGCCATATGGCCGCCGTCATGCTGCCTATGATGATGAATACGGCGCTGAATAATATCCGCAGGGAACTCGGCGGTGCAGGTGGAAAAATGCGCCGGGTCAGACAGTGCGAGGCATCGCATTGCCAGGAAAATTGTTGTAAGTAAATTGTCGAAGCGACGTCTAATATTCATCTCAAAAGAATGCCATCATGAAATCGCTCCTGTATTTCTTGTCCATGCTGGCCATATTGATTGCCACAAGCGCCTTGGCAGAGCAAATTCCTTACACACAGCCGGTTTTCGACAAACTGATCAAGGAAAGCAAGCCGGTACTGGTTGAGGTGCATGCCGACTGGTGTTCGACCTGCCGCGCGCAAGCCGGCATTACCGATGCCTTGCTCAGGGAAAAACCTTATCGCGGCATCCGTTCCCTCAGAGTCGATTACGACAGCCAGAAAGATGTGGTGCGAGCCCTGCACGTACCCATACAGAGCACGCTCATTGTGTTCAAAGGCGGTAAGGAAGTCGGCCGCAGCCTGGGAGATACCTCACGCGAAGGCATCGAAAACCTGCTGAAAAAAGCCATATAAAAGGAACGCCATGTTCGCCGAGATTGGCACTTACGGGCTCAGCGTCGCTGCCGGTACGCTCTCTACCCTGTCACCCTGCGTGCTGCCGCTGGTGCCGATCCTGGCAGGTTCGGCGCTGGTGGCACATCGCTTCGGCCCCCATGCGCTGGCAGCCGGACTGGCGTTGTCGTTTACCGTGGTCGGCGTGTTCATCGTTGGTCTAGGCGCCGCCATCGGATTGGATCGGGAGGTTTTTCGCAACATCGCGGCGGTGCTGCTGATGGGGTTCGGTGTCCTGCTGGTTTCACCGGCGCTGCAGGAAAAATTCGCGGTTGCGACCTCGCGGCTCGGCGGCTCGGGGCAATCCATGATGAACCGCATTTCCGGCGACAGCCTCGGCGGCCAGTTCTCGCTGGGCATGCTGCTGGGCGTGGTCTGGGGTCCGTGCGTCGGCCCGACGCTGGGCGCCACCATCACGCTCGCCAGCCAGGGGCAGGATATGGCGCACGTCACCCTGATGATGGCGCTGTTCGGATTGGGCGCGGGCATCCCGCTGGTCCTGCTGGGCATGCTCTCGCGCCAGGCAATGACGAAATTTCGCGACAGGCTGTTCACGGCAGGCAAGGCAGGCAAGAAGGTATTGGGCGGCCTGTTGTTAACAATGGGCGTATTGACCATGACCGGTGCCGACAAGAATTTTGAATCCCTGATCCTGAAAATCTCCCCGGACTGGCTGGTGCAGTTCACCACATCAATTTAATTCTGAAAAGGAAAAGCCCGTAAATGTCGCAAGAAATAGAACCACCGGCCCCCGACTCGACGATCACAGTGCTGCTTGAAATCGGCCGTGCTTTCGGCCGCGTACCCAACCTGTTCCAGGCCTACGCCAAATATCCGCCGCTATTGGAAGCCAACTGGAACAAGGTCAAGGCGGTGCTGCTCAACGGCAAGCTGCGCCGCAAGGCCAAGGAGACTGCCGCGTTGCTGGTGTCGAATGACAACGGTTGCGCCTACTGCGTCGCCGCCCACTCGGCGGCGTTGACAAGCCTGGGCACAAGCGAAGCGGAAATCGCCGCCATGCTGCAGAGCGGGACACTGCCCGGCCTCAGCGAGGCCGAAATTGCACTCGTCAATTTCGCACGCAAAGTCAATCTGCATTGGCGCGACATCAATGAGGCAGATTTCAAGGCACTGAACGCGCTTGGCGTGGAAGAGGAGGAAATCGTCGAGATATTGGGCGTAGTGGAACTGTTCGCGGGGTTCAACCGCTTCGCCCGTGCCATGCGCATTGCCGTGGACTTCTGACCCATGCCTCCGCAAACCTCGCCCGGCTTCTTCCATTTATGCCTTACGCCGGCCATCATGGGACATGCGCTCAAGGTTTCCCTGGTGGTCGGCTCCGTGCTGAACGCCATCAATCAGGGCGAGGCGATCATTAACGGCGGCGCGGAGTTAGGGCATTTCGTGCTCAACTATATGGTGCCGTTTTGCGTTGCGACATACAGCGGGGCGCAGGCGCTTCGGAAACAACAGAAGCCGCTTCAAGCGAGAGGGGAACATGCCCGGAAGACTGATTGAATGGCTTGAACAGAAAAAATCCGCTGGGGTCGGCTTCATCGATCCCGGCCTGGAAGCCTGTTCGCAGATTGCAGGCAACAACGCTTTTGCAATGAACGGCTTTGAGGTGCCCGGTCTCGGCTGCCATTTGCTCTCCATCCCGTTACATGGCGAAAAGGCCGGGGGCGACATCCATTACGTCGCCGTGTGCGGACAGCGCATGAAGAGCAAGTTCCTGCTGATTGATACCATGGGGCATGGCGAAGCCGCGGCCTGGTTGTCGGACAAGCTGCTCGAAACGATGGGAGCGCTGGCGGGGAGCCCAGGGAACCACCTGCTGCTGGAGGAGATCAACCGGCTGATCCACAACGGAGCCCGGTCCCCCCTGTTTGCGACCGTGGCAGCCGCCACCTACAATCAGACCGATCACTCCTGGACCTATGCCTACGCCGGGCACCCCGGCATGCTGCTGAAACGCAAGGGGCAATGGTCCGAATTGCATGCGGGTGGCTACAGCACCTTTGCCGTCGGCGTGGTGCGTGATTTCAAGTATTATGAAACAACCACCACGCTGGAGCCGGGGGACTGGGTGCTGATGTACACCGACGGCGTCCTGGATGCGGTCAACCCGGACCCCAACTACGCCTCCCGCAAGGCGCTGCTGGATGTTGCCACCATGGTGGAAGCCGAGACCCCAGACGATTTTTTTACACGCTTCGTCGAAAAACTGGTCGACATGAATCACAGCCCGGGTTTCGACGAAGACCTGACCATGATCCTGATAGACCACAGATGACGACCGCACTTTTCAATCGCACTCCTTTATTGACAGAAGGCAACCCCGAGCTTAAACGCCGGGAAATCCGCGACTATTTTCACACCACGCAGGATCGTTACGAGCAGTTGTTCGAAACGCTCAAAAATGACGAAGCCTGGTACCGCAAGCCTATCCCGTTGCGTCATCCGCTGATTTTCTACTACGGCCATACCGCCACCTTCTTCATCAACAAGCTGGTGCTGGCGGGATTGATCGATCAGCGCATCAACCCCAGGTTTGAATCCATGTTCGCTATCGGCGTGGACGAAATGAGCTGGGATGATCTCAACGAAGCCAACTACGACTGGCCGACGGTATCGGAAGTCCGCGCCTACCGCGCTGAAATGCGGCGCATGGTCGATGGCCTGATCGAGAGCCTGCCGCTGACATTGCCGATCGGCTGGGGCAGCTCCTGGTGGCCCATCCTGATGGGCATCGAGCACGAACGCATCCATCTCGAAACCTCCTCGGTGCTGATCCGCCAGCACGACCTCAAATATATCCAGCCGCATCCGGCTTGGCAGCCCTGTCGCAAGTCCGGCGAAACGCCGAAGAATACGCTGGTGAATATCCCCTCCGGCCGCGTAAAACTCGGCAAGCAGGGCGACCCGACTTACGGCTGGGACAACGAATACGGCCGGCACGAGGCCGACGTTCCCGCCTTCCAGGCTGCCCGCCATCTCACCAGCAACGGCGAATTTCTGGCTTTCGTCGAAAACGGCGGCTATGCCGACGATACCTTGTGGGAAGAAGAAGGCCGTGCCTGGAAAGAGTTCGCCAAAACTCAACACCCCACCTTCTGGGTGCGCGAAGGCGGCGCCTGGAAGCTGCGCCTGATGACCGAGGAAGTTGCCATGCCGTGGGACTGGCCGGTGGAAGTTAACTATCATGAGGCCAAGGCTTTCTGCAACTGGAAGCAGCGCGAAACCGGCCTCCCCACGCGGCTGCCGACCGAGGACCAATGGGTTCGCCTGTACGATTTTGCCGGGTTGCGCGAAGTGCCGCACGACCAGCCGGCCAACGCCAACCTGCATCTCGACCATTACGCCTCTTCCTGCCCGGTCACCGAGTTCCGCCACGGAGAACTGTTCGATGCGGTGGGCAACGTCTGGCAATGGACCGAGACGCCGATATACCCGTTCGAGAGCTTCAAGGTGCATCCCTTGTACGACGACTTCACCACGCCGACTTTTGACGACCGCCACAACCTGTTCAAGGGCGGTGCGTGGGTTTCCTGCGGCAACGAAGCATTGAAGAGCGCGCGCTACGCCTTCCGCCGTCACTTCTTCCAGCATGCCGGGTTCCGCTATGTGGTGTCTGATGCACCCGTTACCGTGCACGCCTCCCATTACGAAACCGACAAGCTGCTGTCGGAATATGCCGAGTTCCATTACGGCGACACCTATTTTGACGTTCCCAACTTCCCCAAGGCGCTGAGCGAACTGGCGATCAACGCCATGCATGGCCGCCCGGCGCGCAAGGCGCTGGATCTGGGCTGCGCCGCTGGGCGTGCAACGTTTGAGCTGGCGAAGCATTTCGAGCACGTCACCGGCATCGATTTCTCCGCCCGCTTCATCGGGTTGGGCGTACAGTTGGCCGAACAGGGCGTGCTGCACTACACCCTGGCCGACGAGGGCGAACTGGTGTTCTACCAGGAGCGCCGGCTTGCCGGTCTCGGGCTGGATGATGTGCGCGGCAAGGTCGAGTTCTGGCAGGGCGACGCCTGCAACCTCAAGCCGCATTTCACCGGCTACGATTTGATCCTGGCGGCCAATCTGATCGACCGCCTGTACAGTCCGAAGAAGTTTCTTGCTACGGTGCACGAACGGCTCAATCCGGGCGGCATTCTGCTGATCGCTTCACCCTATACCTGGCTCACCGAACATACCCCGCGCGAGGAATGGATCGGCGGCTTCAAGCAGGCCGGCGAAAACCTGACCACGCTGGACGGGCTGAAGGCCATTCTCGGCGCGCATTTCCGGCTGATCGAAGACCCGTTTGAGATGCCGTTCGTCATCCGCGAAACCCGGCGCAAATTCCAGCACACGCTGTCGGAAGTCACCATCTGGGAGAAAACCGGGTGAAACCCGATTTCGACCGCGTCATCCCGCGCGAGGGCACGTATTCCCTCAAGCATGACGGCAGGGCTGCCGTCTTCGGCACCGCCGACGTGCTGCCAATGTGGGTTGCGGACATGGATTTTGCCGCGCCGGAGGCCGTCAATCGTGCACTGAAGGCACGTGCCGCACATCCGGTTTATGGTTATACGCTGGTGCCGGACAGCCTCTACGGCGTCTTGATCGACTGGATGAAAAAGCGCCACCACTGGCAAATCGAGCGCGAATGGATACTGCTCGCACCTGGTGTGGTGCCTTCTCTGAACACCGCCGTGATGGCGCTGACGCGGCCGGATGAAGGCGTGATCGTGCAGCCGCCGGTGTATCTCCCCTTTTTTTCAGCCGTCACCAAGACCGGCAGGCGGCAGGTTCTGAACCCGTTGCAATGCCGGGACGGCCGCTACAGTATCGATCTGGATGATCTGGAGCAATGCGCCCGCAATGCCAAGCTGCTATTGCTCTGTTCGCCGCACAACCCGGTCGGCCGGGTATGGCAGCGAGCGGAACTTCAAGCCGTACTGGAAATTGCCCGTCGTCATGATCTCACCATCGTCTCCGACGAAATTCATGCCGATCTCGTCTATCCGGAATTTCAACATCACGCGCTCGCCTCGCTCGCCGATGACCCAGCCAATGTCGTCACTGCGGTCGCGCCCAGCAAGACTTTCAATATCCCGGGCCTCGGCCTGTCCGCGCTGATCGTGCCGGATGCCGGACGGCGTGCGGCGATAGGCAAGGTGCTGGACATGACCCACGCAAATATTGCCAACCCGTTCAGCCTCGCAGCCTTCGAGGCTGCCTATCGCGAGGGAGAGCCCTGGCTTGAAAGCTTGCTGGCCTACCTGAAAAAGACCCGTGACGAAGCGGCTGCCCATATCCAAAGTGAATTGCCGGATATCCGCATGATCGATCCGGAAGCGACCTATCTGCTATGGCTGGATTGCCGCAAACTGGGCATGAGCGATAAAAAACTCCAGCGTTTTTTCGTCCGCAATGCCAGGGTGGGCATGTCCCCCGGCGCTTCTTTCGGCGCGGGCGGCGAAGGCCGCATGCGCATGAACATCGGCACTTCGCGTCAAAATGTCATGATGGCGATTCAACGCATCGGGCAGGCGCTGGATTCGGATCGCATGTAATTTTCCCGCGAGGTGGCCCGCATTGCCCTGGACGAAGCTCCGCGCGATCCGGGGAGAATTTTGACCCGGCGGCTTTCGCCGTTGTCGAGGAAAAACGATGCAAGCATCGAAAGTCGGAAGATTCGATCAATCCTTCATAATCCATATGATCAGGGACTTTTTCCTGCTCCTGATCGCCGTTACCGTGATCGAGTTAGGGGTTCGTTATGGCGTGGTCGTTTATAACTATAAAAACCATGATCGGGAGGCGGTTGAACTCGCAACGCAGCGTCTGGCCGGCGATGTGAAGTCGATCATGCTCAATTCCGGTGGCCCCGTCGCCGCCAGAACGGTGTATCCGATCCTGAAACGCAACTTCGAGGAACTGGGACTTTCCATCGGCATTATTCCTGCGGAAGTGACCGTGACCTCCATGAAGTACAAATTCGACATGGAGCCGCGGGGAATTCCTCCGCAGTGGCCATCGGGCAAATACAATGAAGCCAGAGCAACGCTGACGGCAGAACAGTTTTGCCTGAACTGTCACGTGCACGCCAAGGTTGGCGATGTCCTGGGCGAAGTGAGGGTGAGAAGTTACCTCTCGACGAAGCTGACCGCCTGGTGGGCCGAGGTGCGATTGAGTTCGATGATCTGGGCAATCAACATCATTACCCACACCATCGTGCTGTTCCTGCTCCTGAAGGTTCGCATGGAGCCGCTGCTATCATTGAGCTCCACGGTTTCAAGCCTGACCAAAGGCATTATTGACCTGTCCCATAGGGCGAAAGTGAAATCACATGACGAATTCGGGGGATTGGCTCTTGACCTGAATCATTTTCTCGACCGGATCGCCCATATCGTAGAGGATCTCGACAAAATTCTCACCAAGGTCGTCGCAACGAGCCATCGTCTGAACCAGGTGAGCCATCAAATGAATAGCCAGTTTGAGAAAATCCACGAGTCCACACAGTTGATACTCCATGCCGCCCTCAAGGAACAAAAAAGGCAACCGGGTATTCTGTCTGGCTCCCTCGATGCCTTAGTCTCAGCGCTTGACATCCTGAGCGGCGACGCCGTCATTCCGGAAGAAGCTCGAAAGAAGTTGCATGACCTTACAGATCGCTTCCGCGATATGATCAGAAAAGTAGAGAGCGTCTCTGGAGATTTTCCACAATCGGACGATCTACTGAATGGCTTATCCAGGGATATCCATGAGTTCGCGCATTTTCTTGGGGAAATAGCGCTTCTCGAAGAGAAGATGCAAGTAGTCGCCGAATCCGGTCAAGACTTGCTCTGCCGCCTGACGAGCGCCAAGTGTGACCATTAGCGGATCGGGCAAGCACTGGGTTCGGATTGAATGTAGTAAATCCCCGATTTTGCCGGGGCCCTGGATTTTCTGATTAAAGGGGGAAACCATGAATCACATCGAACATCTGCTGAAAAGCCTTTTCGTGATGGCCTCCATGGTGGAGGCACGCGACCCTTACACCGGCGGGCACCTGTGGCGGGTTTCCCAGTACAGCCGCATTCTGGCCGAGGATGGTGGTTTGCCTGCCACCGACGTGGCCCGCATTGCCCTGGGCGGGTTTCTGCACGATCTGGGGAAGATCGCCGTGCCGGACGCCATCCTGAACAAGCCGGACCAGCTTACCGTCGAGGAGTACGACATCATCAAGACCCACCCGGAAGTGGGCAGCCGTCTGCTCGCCGACCACCCGCTGGCGGAACTGGCCCGCACCGCCGTGCTGTCGCACCACGAAATGCCGAATGGGCGGGGCTACCCGCAGGGCTTATCCGGCGATCAGATAAGGGTGGATGCAAGCATAGTCGGCATCTGCGATGCCTTCGACGCGATGACCAGCACACGTCCCTATCGCCGCGGGATGCCCGCCGAGAAGGCGCTTGGCATCATCCAGGCCAACTTGGGCGGACAGTTCCATGCGGTGTGGGGGGCGCGCTTCATCAAACTGGGCGAGGCGGGGCACCTGGATCACATCGTCGGCCACAGCGAGCCCGGCATCCCGTTGCAGCATTGCCCGATGTGCGGGCCGACCATTGTCGTCAGCCGGCATCATCGCACCGGCGACCATGTTTACTGCCACCACTGCGGCGGCGAGGCTGAAGTCAGGCGCGAGGGAATTCGCCTGTCCATCGCCCCGACGGGCCGCCGCGGCACCATCAAGGATCTCGAACCCGAAATCGATAACGGGTTGCTTGACGACCTTGTACGCGAAAGCAGCCGGCATCTTGCCGGCAATGTCACCGCATAAATCCTTACTGACCTCATGCGCGCCACTGCCCTGACTTCAGCCGCGATTGCCCTGCCGGCATTGATATTGGCCGCGGTCTCACACCAGGGCTTGCACCTGCAGGCTCTCTTTGCCATCGGCTTGCTGCTGGGCATGGTGTTGTACCTTTCCCGCTTTGGTTTTGCCTCCACTTATCGCAAATTGTTCCTGTACGGCGATACTGAAGGCATCCGGGCGCAACTGTTGATGTTGATGCTAGCCACCATCCTGTTTGCTCCCCTACTCGCTATGGGCAGTCTTTTTGGCAAGGATATGGTGGGTGCAACCGCACCGGTTGGCTGGCAGGTCGCTGCGGGAGCATTCATGTTCGGCATCGGCATGCAACTGGGGGGAGGATGCGGTTCCGGTACCCTGTATACGCTCGGCGGCGGCAGCCTGCGCATGGCGATCACCCTGGCTGCCTTTATCGCCGGTTCTTTCTGGGCCAGCCTGCACATGGGCTGGTGGCAGGCATTGCCAACGCTGGGCGTGTTGTCGCTGGGGGAACGCCTGGGGTGGGTATCCGCCGCCACTTTACAGACCGCTTTGCTGGCGGTGCTGTTCTTCCTGCTGCCGCGCAGGATGGGCGCTTTAACCGGCCCAACCACCTGGCGCAACCTTTTCACCACACCGTGGAGCCTGACGCAAGGCGCGCTGGCGCTGGCCACACTCAACTTTGCCACCCTGATCATCTCCGGCCACCCATGGACGATCACCTGGGCATTTACCCTGTGGGGTGCCAAACTCGCCATGCTCGCCGGCTGGAGCCCCGACACCCACCCGTTCTGGTTGGGCGGATTCCAGCAGGCAGCCATCTCCGGCAGCATCTTTCACGACGAAACCTCGCTGATGGATATCGGCATCATTCTTGGCGCGCTGCTAGCGGCCATGCTATCCAAACGCCTGATATTCACCTGGCAGGCAAGTGCAGGAGCCATTGCCGCTTCCTTGCTCGGCGGACTGGCCATGGGTTACGGCGCACGCATTGCCTTCGGCTGCAACATCGGCGCATTTTTCTCCGGGGTTGCTTCTACCAGCCTGCATGGCTGGCTGTGGATTGCCGCCGCACTGGCCGGTATCCGGATCGGGGTGAGACTGCGCCCAAAGTTCGGGCTGATGAACTGAGAATCTGTCGCAACAAACTTTGCTTCACACCACGCTACAACATCCACGCGATCACTGATCCAAACATGGAGGCCATCAGTTTGCGACTCATCCTTCGTTAAACCGCGGCGGATGCGCAGCTTGTTCTTCCCGAGTCGCCCCAAGGAAACCATTTATCTTGCATGGCCTTTTTTGTGGGATTAATAGATTTAATGATCCTGTTGTAAGGTTTTTACCGGTTGTCCGTATAAGGGTGAGCGCGGACGATCGCTTGCGATGGCAAGAACACATGCCGGCTGTTGTACACCGGGTCCGTGGTAGCGCCAATTCGGAAATATTGTTAACGACAAGGAGTCGGTTCATGGACTTATGCAAAAAACCAGCACCCCATTTTTCGGGAGCCATAATCATCGCGGGCATGTTGGCGTTTCCGGGCCTTGCGCAAGCTTCGCCGCCGGAAAACCACGCAGCGGATGCGAGCGCCCTGCAGAAAGAAAATATCGAGTTGGCGACAAAAAACGAAGCCCTGGAAAAGCGCATCAAGGAACTCGAAGCGGCGCTCGACAGCACCGGCAGCCGAGAACAAAAGCAGGCGCCCAAGATAGGCAATGCCGCTTTGGACGACCGGGACTACCAATTCCTGAAACTGGGACAGGATACCGACTACTTGCAAGCCGAGCGTTACCGCATCATCGACCAGGTCGAACAGTCGACTCCGCCGCTGTACGAACCGGCACGACCCCTGCACGGTTACGTGTTGCCTCCCGGAGCGTCCAGGATAAAACTCGATCTCGGCGTCGCCCATAACCCGAGTGATTTCGGACGCGATACCTTCTATTCCAAGTTCTTCGACAAGGTCAGGGTCGATACCCTGCAGGGCGATCTGCAATTCATGTACGGGTTCGAAGCCCTCGGCGTCAAGGACATGATGGTCAACCTGGAGGTCCCGTTCAAGATGGTGCGCACTAAAGGCACGGGGCATCCTTTCCGCATCGATCCCATGGAAATGACCATGGACGGAACCAGTGCCGGTCTCGGCGACATTTCCCTGACCCTGAAGAAGAAATGGCTCGATCAGGGCAACGGCCCGGTCACGCTTTCGACCATGTTCGGCATTATTTTCCCGACGGGTAAGGACGACGAAAAATTCAACGCCACGCAGTCGCTCAAGGTACAAGGCATGCCGCCGACACTATCCCCCTTGCAGCTCAACATCTTTGGCCGCAACCCCAACGATCGGCTCCTACCTCGCATCCTACAGCCAGGACAAGGCGCCTGGGGTGGACGCATCGGCCTGGCGGCAACGCATCAATTCGAGCGCAGTGCGATTCACGGCGGTTTCATGTACGACTTCTTCGCCAAGAACGATGGCATCACAGTGGGTAACGAACTGCGTTACGGGGCTTCCTATGTGTTCCCGCCGCTCGAAAGCGATCGCATGTCTCTGGACTTGGCGGTTTTCGGGCGACACAAGGGTGCTGAAAAATTCCCGGGCCTGATTATGCATCCCGAGCGCAATCCGGCAACCGGCGGGCCGATCATGGATGCCGGTGGAAATGTCGTGATGTTTACTACCCCACGCCCCGATTTCAACCATGGCAACGTGGTGTTCTTTAGCCCCAGCCTGTCATACATTCCCTCGCCAAGTTATCGAATCACCGTCAGCCCGGCGATCAGAATCATCGAGCCCAATCAGGGACCTTCGCCGGCGTGGACACTCGATCTGTCGGTCCAGCATACCTTCTAACGTCGGGAGAACACCGTGAAAAAACTACTCAAACTTAATCTCATTGCCACTAACCTCGCGCTGCTGGCCTTGTCCGGCTGCGTCCAGCTTTCATCTCAGGATCGGGGGCAGACTGGCGAAAAACTCGAAAAAGCCGCAGGCACCGAGCAGGTTAATTTGGACAAATATCGCAGCCCGATCAAGACCACCGTAACAGACCGTCGGTTCACCACCAAGGAAGCCATGTACCTGGCGAACGAAATGGAAAGGAGCGGTTTCCCGTTTCTCTCTGAGGCGGCTAATAAAGGGATACCGATGGATGGCGACCTGGGCTTCATGAGCGCCGTCGAATCCTACTGGTATTCGCGTTACAACATGGAGGCTCTGAATACCGAGAGCCGCTGCGGCGTTCATCTGGTCCATGGGCCTTATGTGACGGAAAAAGCGCTGCAGCAAGGACGAGCCAACGACAACCGCGACCGGGGCGAGTATGCCCGTTCGAACAAGGGTGTGTTGCTGCAGGACATCTCTTCCCTGTATCTGTCAAGAACAGGATTTCCCCGCCGCTTTGAAGACGCGTCACCATTGATGCTGGCGTTCGAGTCTTGCGACCCGCATCTGACAAGGCCGCTGGACAAGGGCAGCAAATTCCAGAGCACCGAAAACCTGCTGCGTGACAACGATTTGAAAAAAATCTACGGCCCAAATTTTCCCGCCACTCCTTATGGAGCCGGCACGAAAGGCAATGAGGACTGGGCTTACCGCGTCAACTATCGCGAGAATTTTCTGAGCCTGCGCTGGGATCACGGCCGGATGTCTCACGTCGTCGATATGGGCGCCGAAGGCCAGCTTCTGATGAAGCTGGCGTTGTGGGAGGAATTCTTTTTTTCAGGCAATCATCACGACGATAAATATCTCGGCATTACGCCCGAGGACGGCTATCGCGGCGCCATGCTCAACCTAAGCGCCGTCAGCAAGATGCTGATCATGAAATCGGCCATGCTCTACGATGGCAAGGTGTTGGGCGGCGGCGATCCGCGCACGGCAAAAGCCGGCATTTATTATTTCCCGCATCGCATCGGAGTCCGGATGAGAATGGCAGGCGATCTTCCGCCGCGGCCGGAAGAGTTTTCCGTCGTGGATAGCAGCAGCCAGTTGTTCGATCAGGCGTCTTTGCTGTGGGGATTGAGCGAGTTCTACCACTTCGCGGACCCATCGGTAAAAAGCAATTGGAACAAGGTGTTTGGCAACAACACCCCCCATGACGGCTCGATCATGGAGCAAAAGTACATCGTACTGGCCGAGGGCTTGTCCAATCTGGTGCTATCGACCATGGAAGCGAAGCATCAGGCCGGCAACGGCGTCCTGGTCTCCGAGTGGACACCGGAACAAGGACGCGGCGCGCTGACCAAAACAGCCGATCTGGGCATGGCGATGGTCGCTCTGGCCAACTATGTCGAAAAAATGCATACCGATACGGCCCTCGTCGAACGCGCCAGGCAACTGTTACTCACGCAAGCCGATTTTCTGTCGAACTCACTGCAGGCTGGCGATGGCAGCGTAGGTTCAGCTTACAGCGCGGGGAAACGGGTGGCAGGCGCACCGACATTGCTTGACCAGGGTCTCGCCATTCAAGGCTTGATGGTGGCCTACCGCGTTCTTGGCGACGAGCGATTCAAGAGCGCGGCAAAGAACGCTCTCGATTTCATGAACACCAAGCTGTGGGACGAGAAAACCGGCCTTTATCGCTCGGAGCTCGGTGCCGCCACAAGCGTGTATACTCCCTTGAACCTCGGCGCTGCGATCGGTGCGCTGCGCGAGATGATGCTGGAAACCAAGAGTCCGCAACTCGTCGAACGCTACAAGCGGTTCTGGGTCCAGGCCATCGACGCCAGCGGCATCCAGCAGAGCGAGTTTGAGGAGACCGGCGAAACGGCGCTCTATCAGAAAGACGGCGACAAAGACGGCATACCTCGCATCGAATACGGCGATGGCAAATATGGTATCGCGCCGGTTTTCGCAAGCCGCGTAGAAATCCAGACACCTTGATGCACGGTGTTTCACGGCTGAAACGAGTACGAGGCTCCCAAGGAATCCAGGAGCCTCGTAGATACAAACGGTCGCGACGTGAACGGGAATCGCCTCCAGTTCTTGCACGGACCTTTTGGACTGTGCCCCCGCAAGCAAGCCGGATTGGTGGAAAGCACGTCCACTGACCATCACAGTTACCAAGATACTGGGTACTTATAAGGGAATTTTTTATAGGCCATCGCCTATGCCCAGACCGTATCCAGTTGTAAGGTTTAGCCCAGTTGCCCGTATAATGGCTGAGTCGCGGGCGATCGCTTTCGATAGCGAGAGCGCATACCGACTGTCGTAACTACAACCTTAAACGAAGGAGACACCCAATGAACCTGAAATTGAAACCATTTGCCCTTGCCCTCGCAGTCGCGGGCGCCTTGGCTCTTGCAATTCCCGCAGCTCAGGCAGCCAATCCCTGTAACCCTTGTGCACCGAAGGCGGAAAATCCTTGCGCGGCCAAGAATCCTTGTGCAGCCAAGAATCCTTGCGCGCCGAAGAAAAAGATGAAAAAGCACAAGAACAAGAAGATGAACCCTTGCGCGGCCAAGAATCCTTGTGCAGCGAAGAACCCTTGCGCGGCAAAATAGTGTAAAGGGTGTTGAATAGGCCGTTCTCGACAAGAGCGGAAAGGGTCGTCGTGGCCCTTTCCGTTTTTGTTGTCGTACTGGGCGGCTGTGGCAAGCGCGAGGCGTCGCCTCTGCCCGCCACACTTTCCACTTCCAGCGCGCATCAGGACGCGGCGGTGGAAACCTTTCTGAAAAAACATTGGGCGCGCCCTCTTGCCGCTCAAGGGGCGGTACCGGCACATTACAGCGCGCTGGAAGCCTCGCTGGCGCCAGCCGATTGCGGCAGTTGCCACGCCGAGCAGTACCGTGACTGGCAGACTGCGCTGCATGCCCATGCCATGGGGCCCGGTATCATGGGGCAGCTGGTTAACATGGCACCGGACGCGCGTGCGGAACACCAGGATTGCATCCGCTGTCATGCACCACTCTTCGAGCAAGCAGATAGCCTCTCCGCTGCGCTCGCCGATGTCAGTCACGCCTCACCGAACCCCTCAAAGTCCCCCGCACTGCACGAGCAGGGATTGATCTGCGCAGCTTGCCATGTGCGTGCCCATGAGCGCTTCGGCCCGCCACGGCGCGACGGCTCCGCACCCAATACGGCCCAGCGGACGGCCATGCCGCACAACGGCTTTGCCGCTTCAACCGCCTTTCAGGATTCACGCTTCTGCGCCGCCTGTCACCAGTTCCAGCCTGGCGATTTTGCCTTGAACAGCAAGCTGCTGGAAAATACTTACGAAGAATGGAAAGCCTCGCGCCACGCCCGCGAAGGCCGCAGCTGCCAGTCCTGCCACATGCCCGAGCGGCGCCACCTGTGGCGCGGGGTTCATGATCCGGACATGGTGCGTGCTGCGATTCAATTCGTGCCGGAGGGTGGCCAGATAATCGGCGGCGCAGTGCACGCTGCTCTGACGGTGCGCAACGCCGGAGCGGGACATTATTTTCCTACTTATGTGACGCCCAAAGCGATTGTCGAGATCGAGCAGATCGCCAGCGACGGACACGCATTGCCGGACACGCGCGTGGAGCGGGTGATCCAGCGTCAGGTGCCGCTGGACATCTCACGCGAGATCGCCGACACGCGCTTGCCGCCGGACGGGGAATTGCGCCTGGATTACGTCCGGCCCTTGCAGCGCGCTGCGGTAGCGCTTGTCTTTCGCCTGCGCGTCGAACCCGATGACTTCTACGCCGGATTCTACCGGTCACTGCTTACTGGCGATCTGGCCGGGCGTGGCCAGCAAATGATCCGCGCAGCGCTCAAGCGCGCCGAGTCCTCCGGCTTTGTTGCCTTTGAAACGCGACAGTCGTTGCCGCAACAATGAAGCTTTCTACTTTGCTTCGTCATTCGTCGGCAGTGGAGTTGCTACTCTGGCTGTGGTCCCACACGCCCTGCAGAGACTGCGACTAACGAAACATTTCTCAGAATTCGTCGCGCTCCGGGCGTGCAGCCATTCGCACCATTGTCAGATAGAACGAGGAGGCATTGCACGGGTAGGTTCCCTTCCACTCAGTGCTTCCGCAGCCCCAAGAAGCGGTTGCCAGGCTTCCTTAAAATACTACGTCGATAACGCAACAGCTACCGCTCCAATCTGCTGCTTGACATCGATAGGGATAAAACCGGTCAACTCCAGCATCCGGTCTTCAAATACATCTACCCCAGGGTGGGTACGCGCCCAACTTGCCACCACTTCGTCGCGCTGACACAACAAGGCTTCGATCTGCGGGCGAAACAGCACCATCATGGCGGAAATCCAGATATTGACCGGCCAGGAGGGCCACGCATGATCGATGTCGAAACGATCGAGCATACTGATGACATCCTCAGCCTTGTACCAAGCCTCGGCAGTCACCCAGCGGTTGGTGGCGAACAGGCCGGTGGGAAACCCATAAGCGTCCATGGAAATGGCAATCAGGTGTGAAAGCGCGTCTGCCCCCTGCGGCCACGTCTCTTCACCATCATAAGGGACGGGCTGTGCCCCTTCCAGCATGCCAGACTGGCGCAAGAATGTATGGAAATGCCCGTGTTCATTTGCCTCGGTGCGGTGGGCATGATAATAGTATTGGCTATGCGTGTCGGCATCGAACACGTCATCATTGGGGTAATGCTCCAGTTCGTAGAACTCGCCCTGCCCCTTCAGCACCTCGCCGACGATATTGAGTCCGGCCTTGCCCAGTACCCGGTAGCATTCGAGAATCCGCGCCCCGGCATCGGCCATGAGTTCCAGTTGTTCTCTTGGCAATACGGTGAAATCGATGGTTTCCATGGATATTTAACCCGGAAAAAAATGGCGATGAAGTGTGGCTTCATCGCCTCAAGTTTACTGCCAAGCAGACAGAGGGGACTATCTCGCCGCGCAGGGATTCTTGGCACCGCACGGATTTTTGGCAGCACAGGGGTTGGCAACACATGGATTGGCAGTTGCCTTGCCCGGCTTGAAAGTTTTTTGTACGTCTGCCGCGTAGGCGGTCAGCGCAGCCAGTTCACGCGAATCCCAAGCGAACGGCTTGGTCTGCATCGGCTTGACCATGCAGAACTGCACCATTTCCTCCAGCGTGATGGACTTCATGCCGGCGTTATCAACCGCCATTTGCACCTGATGGGGATACGGCTTGGCAAAGCTGGACTGGAACATTGCGCCGCCGGTATGGCAGCTAGCGCAGGAAATCGTACCGGGGCCGCTAAGTTTGGCACTGTTCCAGAGCTTTTCGCCCTCTTTCGCCAATTCCTTGTGGTTGCCTTTATACGGCTTGGTGCCCTTGGGACGTGTGACAAGCGTTGGATCGATCCGGTTGCCTGCCGCACAAGGGTTGGCGGCGCAAGGATTCTTGGCGGCACATGGATTTTTCGCCGCGCAAGGATTGACCTTGGGTGCACAGGGGTTGGGCGCCGCGATCAGCGGCGCAGGCATGGCGATCACCGCACTGAACAGCCCGGTAAGGATTGCCGCGCGTAGCGGCCTGATCTGGGTTTTCATGGTTAGTCTCTCCTCGGATTAGAGATGATTATTTCGCCGCGCATGGATTCTTCGCGGCACAAGGATTTTTGGCAGCACACGGATTCTCTGCTGCACAAGGGTTCTTTGCGCCACACGGATTACACGGATTCACCTTGGCGGCGCACGGGTTCTTTGCCGCGCAAGGGTTGTGATGCCGGTGTTGAGCTTCCTTGGGAGCACAAGGGTTGCATGGATTGGCATAGACAACCGGGGCACCGAGGGCGAGTGCCATCAGGCCGGCAGCCAGGGATGCGGTCAGGGTTTTGTGCTGGGATTCCATGAGTCATTCTCCTTAATGATTACTGCAAGTTTTAAAGTTGCCAGCACCGAAAAATATCCGGTTCCTGCGCATTAAACGAAGCATCTCGACAATCCTTACAACAATTATTTTATTTTTCTAAACCGCTGGGCAAGGAGTAAAGCCGGGAGTATGTTTCTCCAAACTCACCAATGAGGCCCCCATGAAATCGCAACGACTAGCCATTCTTGCCGCATTTGCCATGACGGCATTTGCCGCCAACTCCCTGCTTTGCCGTCTGGCGCTGAAACATGCGCAAATCGATGCCGCCAGCTTCACATCCATTCGCATCCTGTCGGGTGCCGCGATGCTCTGGCTCATCATGCGACTCCAGGGGAAAGCTAAACATGCCAGCGGCAGTTGGATTTCAGCCTTTGCGCTGTTTATCTATGCAGCCGCTTTTTCTTTGGCCTATGCCAGCCTGCCGGCCGGTACAGGTGCATTATTGCTCTTCGGCGCAGTGCAGACGACGATGATTTTTTGCGGCCTGCGATCCGGAGAACGGCTAAACAGGAGACAAAGTACAGGGCTTGCGATGGCCATTTCCGGACTGGCTGCTTTCATGCTGCCAGGAGTTTCGACCCCGCCTCTCATAGGAGCGGTATTGATGCTTATTGCCGGAGTTGCCTGGGCGATTTATTCGCTATTGGGAAAGGGTTCCAGCGATCCATTGGGAATGACCGCTGGTAATTTTTTTCGTGCCGTGCCACTGGCGATAGGCTCAAGTCTATTGCTGATGACGCGAATGCAGATGAATGAAACCGGAATCGTGCTCGCGATACTTTCCGGAGCAATCGCATCGGGGATGGGCTATGCCATCTGGTATCAGGTCGTGCGCGAAACAAGAACCACCAGCGCTGCAATCATGCAACTCAGCGTACCAGTCATCGCCGCCATGGGTGGCATGGTACTTCTGGGAGAAGCCGTCACATTACGGCTATATATTTCCTCCATGGCTATTCTTGGTGGAATTGCCATGGTGATCATGAAGGATTGAAATACTTAAATCGAACTTCCCCAACTTTTGTCTGGGAAGTCCAGATCAGGCCTTGACTATGGATATGGCCGGAGGTGCGATACATTCTCAATCCGGGCATGGATCCGATGCTGAAAAATACCACCGTTGGCGGATCCGGAACGGAAATTGTTTTCTAGTGCATCCGCGCAAACGCCAGCATCGCCGCGCCGATAATGCCCGCTTGATCATCGGCCTGGCTGGTTCTTACCTGCACCCGGCCGCGAAGCGCCGGAATCAGATCTTGCTGCAAGCGCGCATCAAACGTTTCTTTCATCAAGATCCATGATTGGCTCACTCCACCGCCGACCACGACCTGCGGTACATCCAGCACCTTGAGAATCGAAGCCAGCCCTTGTGCCAGTACGGCGCCGCCGCGGCGGTATGCCTCGATCGCATTGACGTCGCCGTCGCGGGCGAACACCGCGATCAGCGCCGAATCGAGGCCGTTGTCGCCGGCGAGTTCCGCGTAAGTCAATGCTATGCCGCTGGCGGAGGCGTATTGTTCCAGGCAGCCCCGGTTGCCGCAGCCGCATAAGCGGCCGCCGGGATCGACGATCAGATGGCCGATTTCCATGGAAACGCCATGTGCTCCGGGATATGGCTTGCCATCGAGAATGACGCTGCCGCCCACTCCAGTGCCCAAACCTATATAAATCATGCCGGCGGCGTCGCAATTGTCTGCGATGTATTCGCCGTAGCCTGCCGCCAATGCGTCGTTTTCCACCAGTACCGGTAAATTGAGCACCCGTGACAGCGGTGTGACCAGGTCCACATCGAGCAAACCGGGCATGTTCGGCGATTGCGTCACCATATGGGTCGCGGGGTCGATAAACCCGGGGAAGCCGATACCGACGGCGCACGCCTGCGGATAACGCGCTCTCGGTTCCTGGATAGCGCCCGACAAGGTATCCAGAATGAAATCAAGCGCCGCATCCGGCGGGTGGTCACGGCAAAATGCCGCGAAGTCGGCCTGCACGCGCTGTTCCCAGACAACTCCGTGCTTGGTGACGACCCCAACGCGCAGATTGGTTCCCCCCACATCCACGCCGATCAGGCAGGGATTGCCAGAATCTATTATTTTACTTAAACTAAGCATTGCAAGCCATTGTATTAATGAATTTCAATAGCAACATTCAATGGGCCTTCTATCAGGCTTAAATCCCAGCTCAGCACAATGGTCACCGCTTGCATGATTTTCTCGAATCCAGCCTCGGACTGGGAAACGCTAAAATGCGGCCATGATTTGAAATCCGCCACACGACTACTGCTCAACCTGACTTTCCCGCCCAGCACTTCATCTTCCAGCCAGATTTCATTGATCGCGTCCAGTTGCTGAGCCTGGCCGAAACCGCCGATGATATCTTCCCCTATTTTGAAGCGGCCGGCAGGGCCATCGCAGCTGGGCATCGCGAGATTGATCTCAACGCTGAAATACCCGCAAGCACCGTTGCCGAACCGATAATCGACGGCCAGGCTCGCGTGGTCGAGCACGATCATTTTTTCTATCTCGAACTTTTCCACGCTTGCCTTGAAAGACAAGGCCGCCCCCTTTCCTGCCGTCACCGCGTAGCGCAGCGGCAATAAGGAATCCGGTGCACCTTCATCCCGCCATTTGTCGATGAACAAGGTTTTGGGGTGATTGTCGGTACCAAGGTCCTCTATGCCGATCACTTGCTTGAAATTCACCCGCTCGTGTGGATTGGCAATGCCGTTGCCGCTATGTTCATGCGCATTGCCGGCATTGACCTTGCGGTGGTAATGCTCGGTCTGGCGCATCAGCGTATCGCCGAAGTTATGCTTGAGGCGATAGGCATCCAGTTCGCAAATCGATGCGCTGCCATCCATGCGCACTACCGCCTGCAACTTCGAATTATGCAAAAACACCTCGTCCCTGCCATCCAGATCGAGATCTATCATCTCTTTTGTGGGACGCGGCTCGACCGCGTCCAGCATTGCCTCCAGTGCGACGATGGCGTTGTAAACGGCACGCCGCAAGTGGGGCAGATAAAGCCCACCGAACAGGCCATGCCAATAGGCATCGTTGGCCTGGGACTGGTAAAGCTCATGCAGCATCGCCGGCGTTTTTTTTCCTTCCGGCAATGCATGGTAGCGATGTGACAGCGCCAGAGTACGTTTATGCATCCAGTTGGCTTCAGGAAAACGCATCAGGAAATTACGCCAGATGCCGCCGCGGATAAATGGCTTGCTGATTTCCCAGCGCCCTTCGCGCTTCTCCCGCTCCACCATGTCGGCATAGTGATGCGCGGCCGGCACCGGCAGTGCCCACTCATTCATTTCGCTGTACGAGGCGGTAGGCAGATAGACCACGCCGCGGGTACGTGCCCGTGCGTGATAATCGCAATAGCGCATGGGCCGGATAATGCTGGACGCCAGCACGCCTTCGATGAAATCCTTAAGCCAGCCTTTCTCGTAAACCCACTCGTAGGTTTCCGGCCAGATGCCGAATTTTTCGATATCGTCGAAATATACTGCCGCTGCCTGGTCGCTCTCATCGGCAAGGTTTTCCAAATAGGAAACCACTTCGTGCGCCGGAGAAAACGGCACACGATAGCGTAGCGCCTCAGAGATCGGGTACAGATCCAGTTTGCGGCCATCTTCTTCTGTGGTGTAAAAACCGTTCAGTTCGCCACCATGTTTGCCGGTACACATGAAGTGGTAGTCGTCCACCGTGACGTATTTCACACCGGCGTCGGCCAGTGCAGGCACCACGGTAGCTTCCCATACGCGTTCTGTGAGCCATGCCCCCTGCGGAGCTTGGTCAAATTTTTTTGTCAGATAATCGGACAGCATCGCGATTTGTCCCACCCGGTCACGCGCCGGAATCGCCGCCAGCACGGGCTCGGTGTAACCCGCGCCGAACAGTTCGGCCTGTCCGCGCTTCACCATTTCCTTCAGCAACTGCAAGTCCTGCGGGTAATGCGTCAGCAGGTAATCCAGCAGCCAACCGCTGCAGTGGATAGCGAAGTGAAAATTGGGATATTGGTAGAGTACGCGCAAAAAAGGGCCATAACAGCGCAAATGGGCATCGTCCAGCACCTGCGTGAAATTTCCGACCGGCTGATGCGCATGCACTCCCAGCAGCAAAGCGACAGTTTTTGCCATGTTGATCCTTATTAAGCTTATTCTTGACCGCGGCGCATCGTTCCGCCAGCCTCTACCTCGCCCCCGCCCGCGCTGATAACATGACCAAGCGCTGCCGGGACCGGCAGCTTAAGCAGACGGTAAAGGTTGGACAGGTTGCGCCGGTATAGCCGGTCGAAACTGGCTACGCTGTGCGAAGGATTGTAATCACCGAACCACCAGAACCAGTCCGAACCTTCGCAATCCGCCAACTGACGCTCTGCGGCTTGCTTTTCAGCGCTGTTGAGGCGACCATCCGACATCACCATGTCGTAATTGCGCTTGGCTTCGCACAACAGATCCCAAGCGCGGTTTTTGGCCGGGTCGCCTATCCAGGTGCTGAAATTGCCATATACCCAGCTGCCGGCCACCAGTCCCGGCAATCCTTCGGAAACGATGTTCGCACCGTGGAAACTTTCCACCTCCAATAACTCTTCGTTGACGGAGATGGCGGCGCAATGGCGCGTCACTTCGCCAAAGGTTGCCATTTCGATGAAAGGGTGCACGGCAAGCGTTTCGTAGAGCTCGCTAAGGAAATAGTAGGCATTGTAAGGATAGTATTCCCAGGCATTTTCACCGTCGAGTATGATGCTGATCACAGGCGTGTCGCCCTTGGGATGACGCAGCAAAATTTGTTCCAGTTCATGGACAAAATCATTGACGGCATCGCGCCCGTACCATTTGGAATACTCGAAGCCTATTTTGTCGGAAAGCCGATCATCGCGGAAAAATACGGTAATAGCATCATTGCCGTCTGATATCCGGTAAGGCTTGTAAAGATGATGCTTGTTGGCAGACAGTGCATTTTCGCCATAAGCGTGCAGCAGGCTGTTGGCCAGCACCCCTTCTCCGGTCGCCGCCCAACTGAAGCCCTGCTTGGCCAGCAGCATCAGGGATGCCTGCGACACCCCCCCCTCGGCTGGCCACACGCCTGCAGGAGCATGCCCGAAGCGTTGAACATGTGACTCCACTGCGGATTCGACGTGATGGCGCGCCCTGGTCAATCCGCCTGGATAGCGGCCGGTTTCCGGCAGAGGCATGCCCGGAACGGCCTCATGCGCGCTGTTGAAATCCAGCAATAATGGCAAAATAGGATGAAAATGCGGCGTCGTGGAAAGCTCGATCTGGCCCTTTTGTGCGAGATTGCGGTAACGCGGAATCAGGTCGACGATCAGGTTGCCTATCAGGTCGAACACCCCGCGCCGCTCTTCCCAGGTAAAACCGCATCCCTTGGCCATCAGCCGTACTACCAGCTCCGAGCTGCGGCGAACGCTCTCCCCCATCCAGGACAAGTGATACCAGACCAGTAAATCGGCCAGATACTGTCCGGAAAGATAAGCAATTGCTTCTTCGCTCTCCTGTTCCAGCATTTTGAAAATACTGTGGATGCGATGATAAGAAGGAAATGGCGTCACCATCGTTGCATGATTGCTGCGGAAGCAGCTGTCCAGCACGAGTTGGCGCTGCGCCGAGCTGACCGCATCCAGATTTTCGGTCGCCAGCAGCGCCAGTAGCGGGTCAGTCACCTGCCCCGTATGAAATTGTCCGGCATACTCTTCCAGCTGATCGAGCAGCACAGGCACAAAATTGAACGTTGCCTTGGCTTGCGGATTCTGTTCCAGATGGTATGCCATGTCGGTGTAGTCCTTGATGGCGTGCAGATATGTCCATGGCAACACAAAATCGCCGTTAACGTAATCGCGATAATCAGGCTGATGCATGTGCCAGTAAAGGCAGAGATAAAGCTTGCGAGAGTGAGACATAACACCTCAAGGCACAATGACACCGCAGATGTCATCGCGATTAAAAACTATTGATATGAATTGTCGAGACCTATGAATTATCTTGCTTGATGGATGCTCTGCCCCATCATGTCGGGAGTCACCAGCGTAATGCCTTTTTCCGAGACATAAAAACGTTTGCGGTCTTCATCATGGTTAACGCCGATCTGCATGCCGTCAGGGATGTTGCATCCCTTATCAATGACGGCGCGTCTGATGGTGACATACCGCCCGATATCAACCTTGGGCAAGATCACTGAGTCTTCGATCAGGCTGTAGCTGTTAACCCGTACGTCCGAAAACAGCAGCGAACGCTTCACGCAGGAGCCGCTGATAATGCAGCCACCCGACACCAATGCATCCACCGCCTTGCCGCGCCTGTCCTCTTCGTCGAACACAAACTTGGCTGGCGGTAGTTGTTCCTGGTAGGTCCAGATCGGCCAGTCTCTGTCATACATGTTGAGGTCAGGCACCACCTTGGTTAATTCCATATTGGCTTCCCAATAGGCGTCGATCGTACCCACGTCGCGCCAGTAGTGCCGCCCATCGGTGCTATTGACGCAACTGTCGGCAAAGCGGTGAGCGAATACGCGATATTTGCTGATCAGGTAAGGAATGATGTCATGGCCGAAGTCGTGAGTGGAGTCGGGGTCGTCCGCATCACGGATCAGTTGCTCATAGAGGAACGCGGCATTGAAAACATAAATGCCCATGCTGGCCATCGCCTGGGTGGGGTCGCCGGGTACGGGATCAGGATCTGCGGGTTTTTCGCGGAACTGGATAATGCGGTCGTTCTCATCCACCCCCATGACACCGAAAGCCGAAGCATCCTGAATCGGCACGTTAAGACAAGCTACTGTCATGTCGGCCTTGTTGCGCACATGGACGGCCAGCATTTGGCCGTAGTCCATCTTGTAGATATGGTCGCCTGCCAGGATCAGCACATATTCAGGCCCCATGACGCGCAAAATGTCGAGATTCTGGAATACGGCATCAGCGGTTCCTTTGTACCATTCTTCTTCGATGCGCTGCTGGGCCGGCAACAATTCGACGAATTCGTTGAATTCGCCGCGCAGGAAACCCCAGCCCCGCTGGATGTGCTGAATCAGGCTATGGGCCTTATACTGGGTCACCACGCCGATTCGGCGTATGCCCGAGTTCATGCAATTGGATAAGGGAAAATCAATAATGCGGAACTTTCCACCGAACGGCACAGCAGGTTTGGCCCGCCAATCTGTCAAGGATTTCAAACGAGATCCTCGACCGCCGGCGAGAATCAACGCTACCGTATTCTTGGTAAGAGCACTGACAAAACGTGGTGAAGTCGAATCCGGCTTCGATTCATGCTGCATTTTTGCCTCTCCTGATTTATAGTTTGCCTTTGGACACGCTTGGCGCCACCGCAAGCTAGCTAATGGGATTGCTCACAGCCATTATAGACAGGTTGAAAAGATAAAACCAACACCCCAAACCGGCCAATTGCAACCATTTGATATAGGCTTACCTTAATGGCAACAAAATCAAAACACGACCCCCAACTTAGCCTGATCATCGAGGCACGCCATCATAACCCTTTCGCCTGGCTCGGCCTGCATCAGGATCATGGCAAGCCGATACTGCGCAGTTTTCTGCCTTTTGCCGGTCGTGTCTGGGTACAAGTAAACGGTACCTGGGAAGAAATGCCTCGAACCCATCCGGATGGGCTTTATCTATGGCAGGGGGCAGGCAAACTGACCGCACCCTGCAGGTTGCGCTGGGAACAGGATGGCAAACTCCATGAGCAGCCTGACCCATACACTTTTCCACCGATGCTGTCGGAGCACGACCTCTATTTATTCAGCGAGGGACGGTTGCGCCAGGCTTATAAAATGCTGGGAGCCCAAGTGGTCGAGCATTGCGGCGTGCATGGAACGCGTTTTGCCGTTTGGGCGCCGAATGCCGAACGTGTCAGCGTCACCGGCGATTTCAACCGCTGGGACGGCCGCATTCATCCAATGCGTGCGCACGGTTCGAGCGGCGTATGGGAAATTTTCATTCCGGGCCTAGAGGCCGGCAGCCTGTACAAATTCGAAATACGCAACCGCCAGAGCGGGCATATCCTCGTCAAGACCGACCCCTATGGCAATAGTTTTGAAATGCGGCCGGGAACGGCCGCGCGGGTAACAGCTCCCAGCGTTCATCAGTGGAATGACGATGTCTGGATGCAGGAGCGCGCAAAATCGGATTGGTTGCATGCTCCTTTCAACGTCTATGAAATACATGCCGGATCCTGGCAGCGCGGCGAACATAACCGCTTTATTCAGTTCCGCGAATTAGCCGATAACTTGGTGCCTTATGTGAAAGACATGGGTTATACCCATATCGAACTGATGCCGGTAAGCGAACATCCGCTGGACGAATCATGGGGTTATCAGACTACCGGTTATTTCGGCGTTACCAGCCGCTTCGGTACGCCGGATGATTTTCGCTATTTTGTGGATACCTGCCACCAAGCTGGTATCGGCATCCTTCTCGACTGGGTGCCAGCGCATTTCCCCAAGGACAGCTGGGCCCTGGCGCGCTTTGACGGCACCCCGCTGTACGAGCATGAGGACCCGCGGCTGGGAGAGCATCAGGACTGGGGGACCTATATCTTCAACTACGGCCGCAACGAGGTGCGCAACTTCCTCATCTCCAACGCCTATTATTGGCTGAGCGAATTTCATATCGACGGACTGCGCGTGGATGCCGTGGCCTCGATGCTCTACCTGGATTACTCCCGCAAGAATAATGAATGGCTGCCCAACAAATTCGGCGGCCGTGAAAATCTGGAAGCCATAGAATTCATCAAGGAACTGAACATGATGGTGCATCAGGATTTTCCCGGTGCGCTCACCGTTGCGGAAGAGTCCACCGCATGGCCGATGATTTCGCGCCCCGTCTATCTCGGCGGGCTGGGCTTCTCGATGAAGTGGAACATGGGCTGGATGAACGACACCTTGGCTTACATCGAACACGACCCTGTACATCGGCACTTTCATCACAACCAGCTCACGTTCGGCCAGCTATATGCCTATACCGAGAACTTCGTGCTGCCGTTTTCGCACGACGAAGTAGTCCACGGCAAGCGCTCCCTGCTGGACAAAATGCCAGGAGATACATGGCAAAAATTCGCCAACCTGCGCCTTCTTCTCACCTATCAGATGACTTACCCCGGCAAGAAACTCAATTTCATGGGTAACGAGTTCGGGCAGGGGCGTGAATGGGCTGTCGGTAGCGCATTGGATTGGAATTTGCTGGATATTTCATGGCATAAGGGCGTACAAAATTTGACGCGGGATCTCGGCCGCCTCTATCATTCGACCCTCGCTTTGCACGAACTGGATTTCACGCCGGATGGCTTTGCCTGGATCGATTGCCACGATGCCGACCAGTCCATTGTCAGCTATCTGCGTCTCGCGCGGGACGGCAGCTATGTCATCGTCGCCCTCAACTTTACCCCGGTTCAGCGTCATGGGTATCGCATTGGCGCGCCAGATAGTGGAAAATATCGCGAATTATTCAACAGCAACGCAGAAACCTACGGTGGCAGCAATACCGGCAACGGCGTTGGGCTGGAAGCAGAAAACACCCCTTGGATGGGCTTTCCGCACTCATTGGTCATTACCGTGCCGCCGCTGGCTGGCATCATTATTCAACACAATTAATAATATTTTAGCTATGTCTCAGTTGACCCAAACCCCGTCCTGGCAAGCACTGGTTTCGCACCAGCGCGAGCTCTCAGCGCAGCATATGCGCGATCTGTTCTCGGCGGATCCGGCACGTTTCGATAAATTCTCGCTGCAATTCAATGATATTTTGCTGGATTACTCGAAAAACCGTATCACCGAACAAACGATGTCCCTGCTGCTGGCGCTAGCCCGCGACCGTAATGTCGAACAATGGCGGGAACGCATGTTCACCGGCGAAAAAATCAACTTTACGGAGAATCGGGCGGTATTGCATACCGCGTTGCGCAATCGTTCCACCAAGCCGGTGCTGGTGGATGGAGAAGACGTCATGCCGGGCGTCAACCGCGTGCTGTCCCAGATGCGGGATTTTACCGAACGTGTGAGGAACGGCATTTGGCGTGGTTATACCGGCCAACCGATCATCGACATCGTCAATATCGGTATCGGCGGCTCAGACCTCGGCCCGTTCATGGTGTGTGGTGCGCTCAAACCTTATAGCCGGCCTGATCTGCGTGCTCACTTCGTATCGAATATCGACGGCGCGCACCTCGGCGTCACGCTGCAAAAATGTAACCCGGCCACCACCCTGTTCGTTGTTTCTTCGAAGACCTTCACAACGCAGGAGACCTTGACCAATGCACGGTCGGCCCGTACCTGGTTCCTGGAAACGGCCAAGGACGAAGCGCAAATCGCGAAGCACTTCGTGGCCTTGTCCACCAATGCCCATGAAGTGGCAAAGTTCGGCATCGATACCGCCAACATGTTCGAATTCTGGGACTGGGTAGGTGGGCGCTATTCCTTGTGGTCAGCCATCGGTCTATCGATAGCGCTGCATATTGGCATGGATAACTTCGAAGCCCTGCTGCAAGGCGCGTTCGAGATGGATCAGCATTTCCGCAATACGCCGCTGGAAAAAAACATGCCGGTTATGCTGGCGCTGCTGGGCGTGTGGTACAACAATTTTTTTGATGCGCAGACGCATGCCATTCTGCCTTACGATCAGTCGCTGTCGCGATTTTCCGCATACTTCCAGCAGGGCGACATGGAAAGCAACGGCAAATTTGTCGATCGCGATGGCCAGCGTGTGGATGTCGCCACCGGGCCCATCATCTGGGGCGAGCCCGGCACCAACGGCCAGCATGCGTTCTACCAGCTCATCCATCAGGGCACCAAGCTGATTCCCTGCGATTTTATCGCACCGATGAAGTCACATTACCCTGTCGGTGATCACCACAAGATTCTTCTTTCCAATTTCTTCGCACAGACCAAAGCGCTGATGAATGGCAAGACCGAATCCGAGGCGCGTGCGGAGCTGGAAGCTGCGGGTCTGTCAGGGGAAAGGCTGGAAAAACTATTGCCCCATAAGATATTCGAAGGCAATCGCCCTACCAACTCCATCCTGTTCGATAAGCTCGATCCGAAAACCATGGGTTCGCTGATCGCACTTTATGAGCACAAGATTTTTGTGCAAGGCATTATCTGGAACATCAATTCTTTTGACCAGTGGGGCGTGGAATTAGGCAAGCAGCTGGCACAGGCGATGCTGCCAAAGCTGTTCGACAACAACCCGATTTCAAGTCATGACTCATCAACCAACGGCCTGATCAACCACTATAAAAAATGCTGCCTGTAGCAGCGTTTCGACCATCGACGGCAGCGTGCATGTCATGCGCGTCCGCCGTCTTCATGCATCATTAGCGATCGTTAAAGAAAGCGATATTCAGACAACGATCATTGACGAAAGTCAGTTCAACCGTTTTATACGTGTGCTTGTCATCGTAACGGACCATGTTCTGGTAATACCACATTTCCACTTTCGCACCATTGCTTTTATCCAGCGGACGGCCTAACGTAGTTTCGGCCTCGGATGGCTTACTGGCTTGGCTGGTACGCACCGGTTTACCAACAACTTCGGTAACCTGTTTGGTGGATTTATGGCTGAACAAATTGATGAACTCGTTCTCATCATAAGTTCTGGCGGAGGATTTGGCGGCTTTTACGGCTTTCTCTGCCGCACCGGCTTCCATTTGCGGCGCTGCAACGATAAGCGAGATAGTGCAAAAAACAGCCAGGAATTTCTTCAGATGCATGGAGGTAATCCTTTATAGTCGGTTCGATTTAATTATCGCATTGCGATGCACTTCATGCCAGCGCCAGCCTCAGGCCATCGTATCCTACATTCACCCCGGCAGGCAAACCGGATTGCAGCATTGCATATTCGAGTTCGTGAGTCATATGGATGAGGTATGTTTGTCGTGCGCCGATGAGACTCGCATAAGCCAGGCTTTGTTCCACATTGATATGCGTATGGTGAGGCTTGAAGCGCAGGCAGTCGAGGAGCACCACATCCAGACCATGCAATAATTCCATCGATCCAGGTGGAATCTCCGAAATATCGGTAAGGTAGGCAAAATTCCGGATACGCCACCCAAGAATATTGGCTCTGCCGTGCTTGACCGGGATGGGGATGACGCGTTCGCCACAGATATCGAATGGGCCATCTACCGCTTCCGCCCTCAACACCGGCATTTCCCAACTGGTGCCGGGCTCATGCAAGGTATAGCCGAAGCGTGTGCCAATGTTATCTATGGTATACGCATTGCCGTACAACGGAATCTGTTTTTTCTGCATCTGGCAAAAGGCGCGCAAATCATCGATGCCATTGAGATGGTCAGCATGAATATGGGTGTACAGCACTGCGTCAACCCGCCTGATATTCTCGCGCAATGACTGCAATCGCAAGTCAGGGGCAGTGTCGATCAGGATAATTTCCCCGCCGTCGGTTTCTATCGCGGACGAGCACCGGGTTCTGTTATTGCGAGGATCTGCAGAGGTGCAGGTGGCGCAATCGCAGCCAATCACCGGCGTACCGGCGCTGGATCCAACACCGAGAACGATCAGTTGCAAGGCTGGGCCTGGTTGAAGAGGCGGAAAAAATTGGCCGTAGTAGCCTCACCCACCTGCTCCACCGATACGCCACGCAAACGTGCGATCTCTTCGGCGACATGTTTGACGAAAGCCGGCTGATTGGTCTTGCCACGATATGGTACCGGCGCCAGATAAGGCGAATCGGTTTCGATCAGCATGCGCTCCAGCGGAACCTTTTGCGCGAGTTCCTTCAGGGCGGTTGCATTCTTGAATGTTACGATACCGGAAAACGAGATGTAGAACCCCAGTTCCATCGCATGCTGTGCGACATCCCAACTCTCGGTAAAACAGTGCATGACGCCGCCGACGCGCTGTGCATTCTCATCCCGCATGATTCTCAGCGTATCCTCGGCGGATTCGCGCGTATGGATGACGAGCGGCTTGGCCGACGCAATGGCGGCGCGGATATGGAGGCGGAAACGCTCACGCTGCCACTCAAGGTCGCCTTTGAGGCGGTAATAGTCCAATCCGGTCTCGCCGATGCCGACCACCTTGGGATGCTGCGCCAAGCGCACCAGTTCCTCGACCGTGAACTCGGGCTCGTCCTCGTAATCGGGATGAATACCCACTGTGGCGAACAGATTGTCGTGAGCCTGCGCGACCGCCAATACCTTGTGGAAATCGCGCAGATTGACGCTGATACACAAGCCATAGCCGACATTGTTAGCACGCATGGCCACGAGCACGCCGTCAAGGTTCTGTGCAAGATCAGGAAAATCGAGATGACAGTGGGAATCGATAAACATCAAAAAGAACCACCTGTAGCGGAAGCTACATCGTGTGAGTGGGGCGCGCGGATTTCATCGCGCCTCCTAATAGTCCTTCAATCTTGTTGCGCGCCTCGATACCGCCGTCTTTTTCGCTGAACTGTATGCCTACCCCTTGCGGACGACCACCCTGCGTAACAGGCGTAATCCAAGCGACGCGGCCAACCACCTTGAGCTTATTGGGATCATCCAGCAACGAAAGCAGCATGAACACTTCCTCGCCGAGCTTATACGTACGATTGGTGGGGATGAATAACCCCCCGCCCTGAAGAAAAGGCATATAAGCCGCATAAAGGGCGCCCTTTTCCTTGATGGAAAGCGACAGCACGCCCGGCTTTGGAGCAGTTGTGGGGGCTGATGCCTGTTCGTCCTTTATCGGTTCTTCACTCATGATCTGGTAGAGCCGGGAAACAATTGCGCATAACGCACCAGTAATGCCTCCAGCTGCAGTTCGGTATTCAGGGAATGTGACACCTGCGCACGCGCCTCTATGAGTATGCGCTGAAACTCCAACAGCAGCCGCAAGTCTACGCTTTTGCCCATGGCTTGCAAAGAGGGTCGCTGGTGCGGAAAATAACGCACCTGGTCCGCGAGCCGAACCGACATCAAGTCGTAACACCATTTCTGTAATGCGGCAATGGCCGCGCCAAAATCGTTTTTCGCCCATGCTGTTGCCGCACTGAATGGATCGATGCGTCCGCCCAGGGAAAGCTGACCGGCAAATGCTTCGATCTCCTCCCGTACCGCGGCGCTATCGGCTTCCATGGCCGCAAGCGGGGCACCACCGGTTTGAGCGAGACAGAATGCCGATGATGTAACGCCTTGAGCCGACAACCATGCCTCAGACGCTGAACGGCTCGGCACCGGCATGGCGATTTTATGGCATCGGCTACGGATGGTTGGCAATAAACGCTGAGCTTGATGCGTAATCAGCAGGAACAACGTTGCCGGCGGCGGCTCTTCAAGCATTTTAAGTAGCGCGTTGGCAGCGTTGGCATTCAGCGCTTCAGCCGGATGCAACACCATGATGCGCAACCCATTGCGGTGCGTGGACAACGCAGTCAGCTCATTCAAGGCCCGGATTTGATCGACTACGATAAAGCGCGATTTCCTCCTGGACCGGCTCGTTACCGTATCCCCTTCGGCATCGCTAACATCAGCTTCGCCTTCGGTTCTGTCCTCGGGTTCAATCAGACGAAAATCCGGGTGATTGCCCTGCGCCATCCAGCCGCAGCTTAGGCAGCCGCCGCAGGCAAAACCAGCGTTATCCGGCGACTCGCACAGCAGAACATGTGCCAGCGCGCGGGCAAAAGCCAATTTTCCGATGCCTTGCCGTCCATGCAATAACAGGGCGTGCGGCATACGCTCACGCATCTCCAGAATGCGCTGCCATGATTCAATCTGCCATGGATATATTTCTATATTATTCAAATTGATATAAATATATCTTCAAGTACTTTCCTGATAGACTCCAGCGATTGACTGGAATCTATAATACGAAACCTTGCTGGAAACGAGCTTGCTCGTTCCTGGTAGGCGGCGCGTATGCGTTTAAAAAACGCGGCATTCTCACGCTCAAACCGGTCGGGATCACGCGCTCCTGCCAACCTCTGACAGCTTACCGAGACCGGCACATCAAACAACAATGTCAAATCAGGCTGCAAATTTCCTTGCACCCAATTTTCCATAGTTTTGATCTTGTCTTTGGAAACGCCGCGCCCGCCGTATTGATAGGCAAAGCTGGCATCGGTAAATCTGTCTGAAAGCACCCATGCGCCTCTTTCCAATGCAGGCAGAATAACCTTGTCAATATGCTCCCGCCGGGCTGCAAACATCAGCAGGGTTTCGGTCTCGGGATGCATCGCTTCGTGTAGCAGCAGTTCGCGCAGGCGCTCACCCAGCGGAGTACCGCCCGGTTCGCGCGTGACCACTGTTTCATGGCCACTCGATTTCAACAGTTCGGTAATGAACGGCAGATGAGTGCTCTTGCCTGCTCCGTCCACGCCTTCCAGGGTAATGAATTTGCCTCGTTGCATCAGTTCTTGCCCAACTGGTATCTGGTCACCGCGCGATTATGCTCCGTCAAGGTTTTTGAAAAAACGTGACTGCCGTCGCCCTTGCCTACAAAATAAAGATAGCCGGTATCCATATCAGGGTTAAGGGCCGCTTCGATCGCGCCCATTCCCGGATTGGCGATTGGTGTAGGAGGCAGACCACTGCGCGTATAAGTGTTGTAGGGGTTATCGGCCAGCAAGTCTCTTTTTCGGATATTGCCATCGAAGCTCTCCCCCATACCATAGATGACGGTAGGATCAGTCTGCAATCGCATGCCCATTTTCAAACGATTGAGAAATACCCGGGCGATTTTTGGACGCTCTTCCGTCTTTCCGGTTTCCTTTTCCACAATGGATGCCAGTATCAATGCTTCATAGGGGGTGGCATAAGGCAAGCTAGGCGATCTTGTTTGCCAGGCAGAATCCAGTTTCTGATGCATGGCCTGATAAGCTCGCTTGAGGATATCCAAGTCGCTCATACTGCTGGAAAAATAATAGGTATCAGGGAAAAACAATCCTTCTGGATAAGGTTCGGAAGCACCGATACGCCGCAGGATCTCGGCATCGGAAAGCCCCATGCCCAGATGCTTAATACCTTCATGGCGATTGAGTTCATCGCGCATCTGATGAAATGTCCAGCCTTCGATGAACGTAATGCCGATTTGCGTGACGTCGCCATTGGTCAGCATGCCGAACAGCCGGTATGGGGAAACGTCCGAATCGAATAGATAATTGCCTGCCTTGAGATCGGCGGCGTGCCCGGTCAGACGCGCCATTATCATGAAGCTCCACGGTTCCTCAAGCATGCGCTCCTCGACCAGCTGGCGCGCGACGGTACGGATGGTACTGCCCGGCTTGACGACGAGCGCATGCGGCTTGTCGGGTATGGCGAGAGGCGTTTGGGAAAAATGCCACAGCCATGCTGCACCGGCTATGGCTAATATGGTCGCTAGTAATGTCAACCTAGAAACTAATCGCATCATCATCCTTACGCAGTTTTTCGCGCAAGCGCGACGCCAATGTTCCCACCGGCCATGCATGGCTGGCCAAATGCCTTACCTGCCAGGCTCCAAACAGGCTATTGCAAATAACAACTTCATCCGCGTCCATCAATTCCGATAAACGCAGGTGCCTGGTCTCTGCCGTATATCCCAACACAGGCGCCAACTCCAATACGCGTTCGCGCGTTACACCAGCCACTCCGCAGCGAGACAGGTCCGGGGTAACCAAGGTATCGCCCATCCGGACAAACAAATTGCTCATGGTACATTCGATGACATTGCCATCGTCATCCAGCAGCAAACCGTCGGCGATCTGGGAATCGACCCATTCCATGCGCGCCAGTACATTTTCCAGCCGATTGAGATGTTTAATGCCTGCCAGACGCGGCTGACGGGCAAGACGCGTAGCACATAAAAACAATGTCACGCCCTCGGAAAAATGGCTTTCCGGGTAATTCGGCAAAGCCGTTTTACTCACGACCCTGGTCGGCTGGGCAAGAGGCGGTACCGCATATCCGCGCTCACTCTCACCGCGGGTGATCGTAACCTTGACCACGCCGTCTTCACCATTCCCCACCAGTTGGGCAATGTCGGCGCGCAAAACTCCTTCAGCAGGACACACGATTCCCAAAGCATTGCAATCAGCTTGCAAGCGCCGGTAATGCCGACCCCAGCAATGCGGCATGCCGAAATATATGGGCAATGTACGGAACACTCCGTCGCCATAGGCAAAGCCACGGTCAAATGGCGTCAATCCATTTTCACGACGTCCATTAACGAGGTATACATGTACATATTGCATGGAGCGCTATTGTACCGGCTACCGGTCATTTCAAGGCAACGACATTCGCTCGGATTGTTTCATAAATAGATAATTGGAATAGTTTTGAAGTTCTTCACAAAACCTGTGGATAATATTGTGAGCAATCCATGGAAAAGATATCTAAGCCCCACTATTCATTGAATTTTTCCAAATTGCCTATTTTTTGACAATTGAAATAATTATTTATAAATCATGTACTTAACGTTAACTCATCAATTTGGCATGCCCCAATGTGGTTATTTCCGGAAAAAATTGACAAATTAACAATAGCTGTGCATAAGGAAACAGAAACGGGGCTGTAAAAGCCCCGTTTTTCATATTTCAAAGTTAAATAAATATCTACAGTTTACGGAATACCAGTGTTCCGTTAGTGCCACCAAAACCAAACGAATTGGAAATGGCGACATCGATCTTCATATTCCTAGCCTCATTCGGTACGTAATCGAGGTCGCACCGCGAATCCTGATTGAAAATATTGATCGTAGGCGGTGCGATCTGATCACGTAGCGCCAAAGCCGAGAATACAGCTTCCACCCCCCCCGCGGCACCTAATAAATGGCCGGTCATGGATTTGGTGGAACTCATCGCCAGCCTGCCGGCATGATCGCCGAACAAACGCTTGGCCGCTTGCGTTTCAGCCATGTCGCCCGCGGGCGTAGAGGTACCGTGCGCGTTGACGTAATCCACCTGGTCGGCATTGAGGCCTGCATTATTGAGCGCATTGCGCATGCAGCGTGCGGCGCCTTCGCCATTCTCCGAAGGCGTGGTCATATGATAGGCATCGGCGCTCATGCCGAAACCGGCGACTTCGCCATAAATCATGGCGCCGCGCTTACGCGCATGCTCATACTCTTCCAATACCAGTACGCCTGCGCCTTCTCCAATGACGAATCCGTCGCGCTCCGAATCCCACGGGCGGCTTGCCGTTGCGGGATCGTCGTTGCGGGTGGAAAGCGCACGCGCCGAGGCAAAACCGCCTACCGAAAGTGGCGTAATTGCGGCTTCCGCACCGCCGGCAACCATGACATCGGCATCGCCATACTCGATCATGCGCGCCGCATCGCCGATGCAGTGCGTAGCCGTGGTACAAGCGGTAACGATAGCTATGTTCGGCCCCTTGAACCCGTACATGATCGACAGATTGCCGGAAATCATGTTGATGATGGTGCCCGGAATGAAGAACGGCGAAATCTTGCGCGGACCGCTCTCCATGTAGACCTTGTCCGTATCCTCGATCAGCTGCAGGCCGCCGATGCCGGCGCCGATGGAAACACCGATGCGTTCGGCATTCTCTTCGGTGACTTCGATACCGGAATCCTTGACCGCTTCCATGCCGGCCACCAGCCCGTACTGGATGAAGGTATCCATGCGCCGCGCCTCTTTTGGAGACAGATATTGCGTCACATCGAAATCCTTTACCTCACCGGCAACCTGGGAGGCAAAAGCGCTCGGGTCGAACTTTGTGATACGGGTAATGCCGGATTTGCCGGCTACGATGCTGGCCCAGGAGGCTTTCACACCGATACCGACAGGCGAGACAATCCCCAGGCCAGTAATGACGACCCTACGCTTGGACAAGGCTACTCCAGGAAAAAACTATATAGGAAAAAGAATGAATTCTTATTTGACGTGAGCGTTGACGTAGTCAATCGCTTGTTGCACGGTGGTAATCTTTTCGGCTTCTTCATCGGGGATTTCGCAGTCGAATTCCTCTTCCAGAGCCATCACCAATTCTACGGTGTCGAGAGAATCAGCACCCAGATCGTCCACAAAAGAAGACGCATTCTTGACGTCAGCTTCATTCGCGCCCAATTGCTCGGTAACGATCTTCTTAACACGCTGTTCGATATCAGACATTCAATTTCTCCCTTTCAAGTTGTAGCAAAAAGCTGGCGCCATTCTAGCAAACTCCAGCCGATTTCAAAAGAAACGGCCTGTCAGGCCATGTACATTCCGCCATTGACATGCAATGTTTCGCCGGTAATGTAACCTGCAGCGGGTGAAGCTAGGAATGCTACTGCAGCAGCGATGTCTTCCACACTGCCGAAACGCCCGGCAGGGACATGCTGAATCAGGCCGTTGCGCTGCTCTTCCGAAAGTGCGCGCGTCATGTCGGTGTCGATGAAACCCGGCGCCACACAGTTCACCGTGATGCCGCGGCTGCCTACCTCGCGTGCCAGCGACTTGGTGAAGCCGGTCATGCCGGCCTTGGCCGCGGCGTAGTTGGTCTGACCGGCATTGCCCATATGTCCGACCACCGAAGAAATGCTGACGATACGTCCCTGGCGGGCTTTCATCATCGGGCGCAATACCGCCTGCGACAGGCGAAACACCGATTTGAGGTTGGTCGACAGAACCGCATCCCAATCCTCCTCGCTCATGCGCATCAGCAATGTGTCACGGGTGATGCCGGCATTGTTGACCAGTATCGTGATAACGCCGAACTTTTCGGCAATGGCCTTAAGCGCCGACTCTATTTGCGCCGCATCATTGACATCCAATGCCATGCCATCGCCCCTGACGCCGCTCTGATGCAACGCCTGGCTGATTTGTTCCGCCCCGCCGACGGTCGTAGCGGTTCCGATCACGGTCGCGCCGCGCTTACCCAATTCCAGCGCGACGGCGGCACCAATGCCGCGGCTGGCGCCGGTAACCAATGCGATTTGTCCGTTCAACATCATTGTTCTCCTTATACTGCGAATTGCACTTTGGCGTCAGAAATGGCATCCGCGCCCGTCAACGCAAGGCAGGGCATCTCGGCTACGATGCGTTTGTTCAATCCCGACAACACCTTGCCGGGACCACATTCGGCTGCAATGGCGATACCCTCGCCCGCCATCTTCTGCACCGATTCCACCCAGCGTACCGGGCTGTGTAGCTGACGCACCAGCGCATCCTTGATTTGCAAAACATTGTCGTAAGCTGTCACATCGGCATTATGCAGTACCGGCACCTGCGGCATAGAGATGGCGACTTGCTCCAGATAGATTTTCAGCTTGTCGGCGGCAGGCCTCATCAATGCGCAGTGGGACGGCACGCTCACCGGCAAGGTTAATGCGCGCTTGGCGCCTTTGGCCTTGGCGGCTTCCATGCCGCGCTCCACCGCAGCCTTGTTGCCGGCGATCACCACCTGCCCCGGGGAGTTGAAATTGACCGCTTCCAGCACCTCGCCCTGCGCGGCTTCCGCACAGGCAGCCCGCACTGCATCGTCATCAAGCCCGAGAATCGCGGCCATGGCGCCCACGCCTTCGGCCACGGCGGATTGCATCACTTCAGCGCGGTAGCGCACCAGGGGCAACGCATCCTTGAAGGTCAACGCCCCAGCCGCAACCAAAGCGGTGTATTCGCCCAGGCTGTGGCCCGCCATCATCGCAGGCTGCGCGCCATCGGCATGTAGCCAGGCCCGCCATGTGGCGATGCCGGCAGTCAGCATCAGCGGCTGCGTGTTGGTAGTGAGATTCAGATCCTCGTTGGCTTCGGTAGCCATGCGCCAAAAATCCAGGCCAAGCACGTCGGAAGCCTCGGCAAACGCATCGCGCACCACCGCGAGGTCGCCGAATCCCTGCATCATGCCGACGGATTGGGAGCCCTGGCCGGGGAAAAGGAATGCGAATTTCATGCTGATCTCTTAATTTAATGCCTGAATAATCAATATTTCAGTAACGCAGAACCCCAGGTGAAACCGCCACCGAAAGCCTCCATCAGAATGGTTTCGCCCCTCTTGATGCGGCCATCGCGCACCGCGACATCCAGCGCCAGCGGAATGGAGGCGGCGGAAGTGTTGCCATGCTGGTCCACTGTAACCACGACCCGCTCCATGCCCATGCCCAGCTTCTTGGCCGTTGCCTGAATGATGCGGATATTGGCCTGGTGAGGCACCAGCCAATCGATGTCCGATTTTTGCAAACCGTTGGCTTCCAGCGTCTCGTCGACAATCTGGTCCAAAGTGTTCACCGCCACCTTGAATACCGCGCTGCCTTCCATGACGATGGTCGAGGCACCGCCCTTCTTTGAAACACCGCATGGCACGTTCAACAAGTCGGCATAGCCGCCATCGGCGTGCAGATGGGTGGAAAGAATGCCGGGCTCATCGCTGGCCTGCAATACAACCGCGCCGGCGCCATCGCCCCAGAGGATGCAGTTGGTGCGATCGCTCCAGTCGGTGATGCGAGAGATCGTTTCAGCGCCCACCACCAGTACGCATTTGGCGCCTCCTGCACGGATAAACTGGTCGGCCGTAGCCAGTGCGTAAACAAAGCCGCTGCAGACGGCCTGGATGTCGAATGCCGGTCCGCCGCTGACGCCGAGTTTGGCCTGTAACGTACATGCGGTGCTGGGGAATATCTGATCGGGGGTGGTCGTTGCTACGATGATGAGGTCGATCTCATCGGCGGCAATGCCGGCGGCAGCGATCGCGCGCCGGCTGGCGTGCAGCGCGAGATCGCTGGTAAATTCTCCGTCAGCGGCAATATGGCGTTCGCGAATGCCGGTGCGTGCAAAAATCCATTCGTCGCTGGTGTCCACCATGCGCTCGAGATCGGCATTGGTGCAAACATTATCCGGCAGATAGCTGCCGGTTCCGGCGATACGGGAATACTTCAAGATGCGGACACCATGGCAGGATGTGCATCAAGCGCAATCTGTTCGCTGATACGGCGCAGCACTCCGCTACAAGCTTCTTCCACCGCCTGATCGATGGCAAAACCGAAAGCGAAGCTATCCGCCGAGCCGTGACTCTTGACGACAAGTCCGTTAAGCCCCAAAAAACTGGCTCCGTTGTAGCGGCGATGGTCTACGCGCTTTTTGAAGGCATTGAGCACCGGCATCGCTGCCAGCCCCATCAGCTTGGTCAGCAGACTGCGCCTGAATTCCTGAGTGATGAAGGTGCGCATCATCTGGGCAAGACCTTCCGAAGCCTTAAGTGCGACATTGCCGACGAAGCCGTCGCACACCACCACATCCACGGTGCCTTTATAGATATCGTTGCCTTCCACATTGCCATAGAAATTCAGATGGCTGGCGCGAAACAGCTCACCGGCTTCCTTGACTACTTCGTTGCCCTTGATGACTTCCGAACCGATATTGAGCAGCCCGACCGTAGGGTTTGCCTTATGCTCCACACAGGAGCATAGCATCGCGCCCATGATGCCGAATTGCAGCAGATGTTCGGCAGTACAATCAACGTTGGCGCCGAGATCCAACACGAAGGTACGCCCATGAAGCGTTGGCAGCGTCGACGCGATAGCAGGCCGATCGATACCGGGCAGGGTTTTCAGCACATAACGCGCGACAGCCATCAGTGCGCCGGTATTACCGGCAGAAACGCAGGCGTTGGCTTCGCCGCTCTTTACCAGATTGATGGCGACCCGCATCGACGAGTCTTTCTTGTTGCGTAACGCGGAAGATGGCGGCTCGTCCATGGTGACGACTTCGTCAGCATGATGAATGCGCAGGCGCGGCCCCACACTGGCGCCATGAGCGCGCAGTTCCATCTCGATAGCTTCGGTCAGACCGACCAGGACGATATTGATTTCACTATGCCGCTTGAGCGCTTCAAGCGCTGCGGGAATGGTGACATGGGGACCGTGATCGCCCCCCATGGCGTCGATGGCGACAGTAATATCCATAACAAAACGCCGCGCCTTGTGCGGGCGCGGCGCATGCAAAATAAGGGAACCTGTTACTCGCCCTTGGCCGGCATCACCTTGCGGCCACGATAGTAGCCGGAAGCGCTCACATGGTGGCGCAGATGCACTTCGCCCGTGGTCGGCTCGACGGCCAGCGCCGGTGCGGTCAGAAAGTCGTGGGAACGATGCATGCCACGCTTGGATGGGGACTTCTTGTTCTGTTGAACAGCCATTTGTTGCTCCTAACGAAAAATCAATCTAGTTCTAATTTTCTAAATTCTTGGTGCTGACTTTCAGCCCTTCCAGCACCTGAAAAGGACTTGGCTTCCGCCCATGCGATACATTTGCACTGCCAGTACAATAATCTTCATGCCTCAAAGCCATCGGTAGCGCCAGAAGAACTTCTTCTTCCACCAGCCCCACCACATCCATTGCTGGGTCGATCACCAGATAATCGACCTCATCATCAGCCAGATCAGACTCGGGCAGCGCTGACTCATCCGCAACCAGCTCGAAATACCTGTTAACGCTCAGCGGATAAGCAAACCTGCCCAAACAGCGCTGACATATCAACTCCAACGTCCCGCGAATCTCCAGCCGCAACGACGGCTTATCGCGAGCCGCATGCCTTCCCGCAAGCCGATACTTGATCTCGCTATCACCGGAAAACAGCACATCCCGCAAGCCGGACAAATTCGAGGCGCGGATTTTATCATGAATTTCAAGCGATTGCTCGGCAAATTCAAGGGCGTTTATCAACACCGGCGTGGACACAAGGCTTAACCTATTCAGTCGTGAATCCAGCATGATATAATTATCAGGTTTGAGTGTCAAAAAGCCTTGTATCGATCGGCCTTACAGACCACCCTAATTCAATATGCGCGCTGAACAATGATCAAAAAGATTCTCGTAGCCAATCGCGGCGAAATTGCCGTTCGCATCGTGCGCGCCTGCTCGGAAATGGGCATTACTTCGGTGGCCATCTATACCGACGCGGATCGCCACGCCCTGCACGTCAAAAAGGCGGATGAGGCTTATAACATTGGTTCGGACCCAGTGCAGGGTTATCTCAATGCCCATAACATCGTCAACCTTGCCGTGGCTGCGGGCTGTGATGCGCTGCACCCCGGCTACGGCTTCCTTTCCGAAAACCCGGTGTTGTCTGAAATTTGCGCCAAACGCGGTGTCAAATTCATCGGCCCCGGCCCTGACGTGATCGCCCAGATGGGCGACAAGATCCAGGCGCGCAACGCAATGATTGCCGCGGGCATTCCCTGCGTGCCGGGAAGCGACGGCAACCTCGAAGATGTCGAGGAAGCGCGCAAACTGGCCGCCAAAATCGGTTACCCCGTTATGCTCAAGGCCACCAATGGCGGCGGCGGTCGCGGCATTCGCCGCTGCAATGACGACAAAGAGTTGCTGACCAATTACGAGCGTGTGATTTCCGAGGCCAGTAAAGCTTTCGGCAAGCCGGAAGTATTCCTGGAAAAATGCGTCGTCAACCCACGCCATATTGAAGTGCAAATATTGGCCGACAGCCAAGGTCATGCAATTCACCTGTATGAACGCGATTGTTCCATCCAGCGCCGCAACCAGAAGCTGATCGAAATCGCGCCATCGCCGCAGTTGACCCAGGCACAACGCGAATACATCGGCAATCTGGGCGTCAAAGCGGCCAAAGCCGTAGGCTACGAAAATGCCGGCACGGTCGAATTTTTGCTGGATCAGGACAACAATTTCTACTTCATGGAAATGAACACGCGCCTGCAGGTCGAGCACACGGTGACGGAAACGATTACCGGCATCGATATCGTGCAGGAGCAGATTCGCATAGCCGACGGCCTGCCATTGCAATATAGACAGGAAGACGTCCAGTTCCGCGGCTTTGCAATGGAATATCGTATCAACGCGGAAGATCCGAAAAACGGCTTCCTGCCCAGCTTCGGTAAAATTACCCGCTATTACGCCCCGGGCGGTCCGGGCGTGCGGATTGATGCAGCCATGTATTCCGGATACGTGATTCCGCCCTATTACGACTCCATGTGTGCCAAGCTCACGGTATGGGCGCTCGATTGGCCTAGCGTCGTCGAACGTGGTCGTCGCGCTTTGAGCGACATGGTGGTATATGGCGTCAAAACGACGATCCCCTATTATCAGGAAATCATGAAGCATCCCGAGTTCAGAGCCGGACGCTTCAACACCAGCTTCGTGGAATCGCACCCCGAATTGATCAACTATGCGATCGAGTTTCCGCCGGAACTGATGGCGGCGGCAATTTCGGCAGCCATCGCTGCCCATGAAGGCATCTAACAGATTTATATAGAAGATTAAGATTATGGCAAAAGTTCTTGTTTCAGAACTGATTTTACGTGATGGCCATCAGTCCCTGATTGCTACTCGCCTGCGTACCGACGACATGTTGCCGATTTGCTCGGCATTGGACAAGGTGGGTTTCTGGTCGCTGGAAGCGTGGGGTGGCGCCACCTTCGACGCTTGCGTACGTTATCTCAAGGAAGACCCGTGGGAACGCTTGAAACGCCTGCGCAAGGCCCTGCCCAACAGCCGCATCCAGATGCTGCTGCGTGGTCAGAATCTGCTTGGCTACCGCCACTATTCAGATGATGTGGTGCGCGCTTTCGTGCAGAAATCCGCCGACAACGGTGTGGACGTATTCCGTATCTTCGATGCGATGAACGATCTGCGTAATTTGCGCGTGTCCATCGAAGCGGTGAAGAAAACCGGCAAGCATGCCGAAGGCACCATCAGCTATACCACCAGCCCCGTCCACGACATTCCCTACTTCGCTGGTTTGGCAAAGGAACTGGAAGCCATGGGTTGCGATACCCTCGCGATCAAGGACATGGCGGGCCTGCTCACACCGTCGGCCACGTCCGAACTGGTGACGGCGATTCGCGCCAGCGTCAAATTACCGATCCACTTGCACAGCCATGCGACTTCCGGTTTATCGGCAATGTCCTTCATCAAGGGTGTGGAAGCGGGAGCCGCCATTCTGGACACATGCATATCGCCCTTCGGCGAGGGTGCCAGCCACTCTTCCACTGAAAGTATTGTCGCAGCGCTTGCCGGCACCGAATACGATACCGGCCTGGATCTTGTCGCGCTGCAGGGAATCGCTGCCTATTTCCGCGAAGTCCGCAAAAAATATTGGCAGTTCGAAAGCGACTTTACCGGTGTAGATACTCGCGTTCTCGTCAATCAGGTTCCGGGCGGCATGATTTCCAACCTCTCCAATCAGCTCAAGGAGCAGGGCGCGCTCAACCGCATGGATGAAGTGCTGGATGAAATCCCACGCGTACGGGAAGACCTCGGCTTTCCGCCGCTGGTCACGCCGACTTCGCAGATCGTCGGCACCCAGGCGGTGCTCAACGTGCTGACCGGTGCGCGCTATAAATCAGTGACCAACGAAGTCAAGAATTACCTGCTTGGCCAATACGGCAAGGCTCCGGGCAAGGTGAATGAAGAAGTAAAGAGCCTGGCCACCAATAATGGTGAGGTCATCACCTGCCGCCCGGCTGACTTGCTTGAAGACGAGATGGACAAGCTGCGCGCGGAAATCGAATCACTGGCACGCAATGAAGAAGACGTTCTCACCTATGCGATGTTTCCTGAACTGGCACAGACCTTCTTCCAGGAGCGTGCCGCCGGCAGTCTCAAGCCCGAACCATTGCTGGAGAAAGAAGCCGCGTCTGCGGCCGCAACGCGCTATGCGCCCAGCGAATTCAACGTCACTTTGCATGGCGAAACTTTCCATATCAAGCTCACCGGCAGCGGCCATACCGGCGAAGAGCAACGCCCGTTCTATGTCTCGGTTGACGGGATCGCCGAAGAAGTGATAGTCGAAACGCTGAGCGAAGTCGAAGTCTCCCGCGGCAGTAGCAGCAATGGTGGACAAAAGAAAAAGGCGAACACCTCCTCGACCGGCAACGGCAATCGCCCACGACCGTCCCATGCGGGCTGCGTAACCACCGCCATGCCGGGCACCATCGTCGACGTCAAGACCAGGGTCGGCGACAAGGTCAACGCCGGCGACGGCATACTGGTGATCGAAGCGATGAAAATGGAGAACGAAATCCAGGCGCCAAAAAGCGGCATCATCGTCGCCATCCATGTGCAAAAAGGCGACTCGGTGACTCCGGATGAAACGCTGGTCGAAATTCAATAAACCATCATGATCAGGCCTGCGGCTGCCGGCTTTTTCATTTGGGCACTATGAACCTGATTCTTGCCTCATCCTCGCCTTATCGGCACGAATTGCTGCAACATCTGCAGCTTCCTTTCGCGGTAATCTCGCCCGAGGTGGATGAAACCGCCCGGCCGGGAGAGAGACCGGAACAAACCGCCCTGCGCCTGGCCCAGGCAAAAGCACGCAAAATTGCGGTCAGCCATCCCGATGCACTCATCATCGGCTGCGATCAGGTCGCCACCCTGGACGGACTGCAGCTGGGAAAACCCTTGACGCACGACAACGCCGTCAAGCAACTGCGCCTGATGCGCGGCCGCAGCGTCAGGTTCCACAGCGCGCTCTGCCTGTTCAATGCAGCCACAGGCAATATGCAAGCCGAGGATGTCCTCTACGAAGTACGCCTCCGTAACCTCAGCGATGAACAGATCGAGAACTACCTGCGCAAGGAACAACCCTACCACTGCGCCGGTAGTGCCAAATACGAGGGATTGGGCATCGCACTGATCGAATGGATGCACGGCGGCGATCCCAACGCGCTGATCGGGTTGCCGCTGATTACGCTGGTAAGCATGTTGCAAAACGAAGGTATAGCCGTTATCTAGATTTCATCTGAAAGACCGACGCAAAATCAAGCTCAGCAGTGGCCAAAGCGCTGGCTTTCCGCGATGTAAGCGCGCAAATTTGCCTGGAGGGCACCATGCGGGTATACAAGAAGGACGGTGCCGGCAACGCCCATTTCATCGGGAAAGACAATATCGACCATACCCCGAAGAACGAGAAAGCCCGGCTCAAGCTAGGCGATGCGTGCGACGTGCCAGCGGAAGGCAAGACCCGTTCTGACCTATCGTGCGCTGGTGCGCTACTGATCAATCAACGGCAAAGACTCACGGAGCCCGTTGCGCACACCCGGCCGTCCGGCCATGCGGTGCCTGTCAATATCGCTCCCTGCAACACCGCGCCTGTTAACCGCGCACCCGCAAGGTTGGCATAGGACAGGTTGGCGCCAGAAAAATCGGTGCCCGTCAAATTGGCTTGCCGCAGATCGGCACCGGCCAACAGATAACCAGACTTGTTGCAGCCATGCCAATCCACTCCGCGCGCTGGAGGCTGACCGCAAGTTTTGGCGGCCTGCAACCCAATGTCGATCGGTGTGGCCACCTGGAAAAAATGCAAGGCCAGCCCTATCGCCAGGGCGGCAGCCAGCAGCGCCGCAGCCGTCCATCCGTACCGCAGGCGATACAGGCGCAGCCAGTGGTCGACCTCGGCAACATTCTGCCGATAGCTATGCTGCTCTACCGTTTCCGGCGCCACCCTGCGGTCATGGCCTTCGCGCCGGCTCTTCCAGGCGGCAGCTTCAGCAGCGCGTTCATGATCACGGCGATCGGGTCTTTTGCGTTCGTCAAAATGGCGCAGTGCGGCACGGATGCGCTCTTCATGCCATTGGGGATCGTGCGACTCGGCATGGAGATCGAGCAGACGAGAAATCTCCTCGTGGATCTCGGGGACATCCCGATAGGTATGCCAGGCATGCCCGTCTATGCTGAGCAGATCATTTTCCCGGATGCGACCGATCAATATCTGCTGACAAATGAGCGGCTCAGGAAAAGGACCGCTGATCCGTTCGCCGCGCTTCACCTGCCATAGACGATAAGTGCTCATGCATTGGCCGACCTGGGTTTAGCCAGCAACACCATGCTTTGCGCCGCCTGTGCGCACAGCAATTTGAATTTTTCGAAACTTGCAGCATCCAGCCGCTCTCCGGTGCCGGCGCGATCGCCATAGAACAGTCCGATCATTTTCCCCTGGACGCTCAAAGACATCGCGTAGAATTCGTGCCCTGTGGTTGCCTTCATTACCTCATCGTTCAAATACGCGGCATATTTGATGCGGTTTTCGTCCGACATCCATATCGCTTGCTGTTTGCCCATCAAAGCGCTGAATAAGTGTTTTTGGCGCATATCGAAACGGAACGATTTGAGCGGAGACTCTTGTTCAGCTCCGAACGTATATTTCGCTTTCAGTTCGGTACGATCTTGCGTCAGCAGCGCGAATACCACCCTCTTCAAGCCGATACCGTCGCGCATGCCGCGCATTACCAGCACCAGCAAATCATGCAAGCTCAGCGCATCATCCAGATGCATGGACATTTCCTTCATCACTGCCTGGAAAGGGTCATCATCCGTTGTCACAACCGATGGCTCTTCATCCGGCCATTCGCCGGCCAGCATCGGCAGCCAGGTAGCCGCAGGAACAACATCGGCAAATATATAACGCCGCGCCACATCCGCCGCGGCGCTGTGCACCTGGGCAGCCACCTCATCCGGCGCCTGGCGCCGCGCGGCGGCAATTTCTTCGAGATCGGCCGCGACCGCAGGTCCATACCAGCCCGTTTCGGCATTTTTGATCAGGCGGTTCGCCAGCATTACGCAGCGAGGGCGTACATGCACGTCAGTTATTTCCTGCTGCATCGCGCTGGTCACCAGGGGTGGCATATTCCAGCGTTCCGCCAGCGCACGGGAAAGCTCGACCAACGGAAAGCCGAAGGCATTCTGCTCGGCTTGTTTCCAATCCAGCTTGCGCTGCGTCTTCGCCAGTTCAACCATCCGCTCAGGTTCCGCGACCCAAAGCGTCATCTCGGCCATACCGTATAGCACCGCGGCAATATAGACCTCCTCGATGCTGGTATCCAAACGCTGCACCGCCCATGCCCGAGCATGAATGGCTGCATGGCTGGCGCGTGCGGTTGTGCATAACAATCCATGCTGCGCATGTGGTGGCAGCACGTCTTCCAGCACGGCGGTTTCGCTCAGGCGACTGAATGTGGTGGACAGCCCCAGCATCATCACCGCGTGTTCGGCGGTGGCGATACGCTGCGCAAATTCCCCATGCCGGGATGCATTGGCAAGCCGCATCAATTTCAGCGCCATCATGGGGTCAGGCAGCACGGCCGCAGCAATTCTTGCCGCAGACACGTCGGGGTCATTCTGTAATTTTTTTATCGCCTGCAGGGTTGTCCGCAATACTGGCAATTCCAGCGGCGCCAGCTGCGATACCCACTCATCGATGGTTTGCGACAAAGCTATTTCCCCTTGCGGTTGGGTAACACCTGATCTTCAAGCTGCACGCCATAAATGGACCCTTAAGTATTGCGGGAATCGGCGATTCATAGCAGAATCGCATCGGTATTCTAACCGCACAAATATAACAAGCAAGGATGTAAGTCAATGAGCCTGATTATCGGGGCATTACTCGTTCTGGGTAGCATCATCGGGGGCTTCGTACTTGAACATGGGCATCTTGCCGCGTTGTTCCAGCCAGTCGAATTGCTCATTATCGGAGGTGCCGCATTCGGAGCATTTTTGATCGCCAACCCGACCGCCATCATTAAAAGCTCGTTTGCCGGGGTAGGCAAGGTTTTCAAGGGTTCTTCCTATAATAAAACCCGCTATATGGAATTGCTGGGATTGATGTATGCCTTGTTCGGCAAGATCCGCAAGGACGGCTTGATCGCACTGGAGGCGGATATCGAGGAGCCTGAAAAAAGCCAGATTTTCGCCAAGTATCCAGGCGTTCTTGCCGATCATCATGTGCTGGATTTCATCTGCGACTATTTTCGCATGATGGTGGGTGGCAGCATGAATGCCTTTGAAATCGAGAACCTGATGGACCTGGAGCTGGAAACGCACCACCAGGAAGCGCACAAGCCTATCGCCGCGATTCAATCGGCCTCGGATGCATTGCCGGCTTTCGGTATCGTCGCGGCAGTGCTGGGCGTGGTTATCACCATGGGCGCGATTGGCGGACCGCCGGAAGAGCTCGGCCATAAGGTCGGTGCCGCACTGGTCGGCACCATGCTGGGGATTCTTCTTTCTTACGGATTCGTCGGCCCCCTCGCCTCCTCGTTGAATCATCAACTGGAAGACGAAAGCAAGTTCTACGTTTGCATCAAGACCTGCATCATCGCCTATCTGAACGGCTATGCGCCGCAAGTAGCGGTAGAATTCGGACGCAAGGCCTTGTTCTCGGATGTCCGCCCCGGCTTTCTCGAGCTGGAAGAGCACGTCAAACAGAAGAAGTAATATCAGGCTGAAAAACCGCCATCATGGCAGAAGACAATATCCAGCCCATCATCGTCAAGAAGATCAAGAAAGGCGGACACGGCCATCATGGCGGCGCCTGGAAAATCGCCTACGCCGACTTCGTAACCGCAATGATGGCGTTTTTCCTGCTCATGTGGCTGCTTGGTTCCACCACCAAGGAGCAGAAACAGGCAATTTCGGACTATTTCAATAACCCCAGCGCGGTCTCCGGCCCGGGCGGGGCCAGCACCAGTATGATCAAGATCGGTGGCGGTAAAGATGTCACCCATTCGGAAGGCGATACGAAAAAAGGCTCCAATAAGGATGAACGGCCGAAAGAGACACAGCCTGCGCCCAAGAAAGCGGAAGTCGGCGAAATTACCAAGGATGACAAGCAGCGGCTGCTGGAACTGAAGAAAGAGCTCGAAAATGCAATTGACGCCAGCGAAGCGCTCAAGCCATTCAAGGATCAGTTGCTGCTGGAAATCACCAAGGAAGGCTTGCGCATCCAGATCATCGACAAGGAAAACCGGCCGATGTTCAACAGCGGCAGCTCCGTCATGCAACCTTATGCATCGGAAATACTCAAGGAAATTGGCAAGGTAATCAATCACGTTCCCAACAAGATCAGTTTATCCGGCCATACCGATGCCACGCCTTATTCCAAATTTTCCGGCATCTATACCAACTGGGAGCTTTCTGCCGACCGTTCCAATGCTTCGCGCCGTGCATTGATTAGCGGCGGCATGGATGAGGACAAGGTGGCGCGCGTCGTAGGCTTATCCTCCGCCGTGCTGTTCGATAAGGACAACCCATATAATCCGATCAATCGGCGCATCAGCATTATCGTGCTGAACAAGGAAACCGAAGACGCTATCCTGCACGACGAAGGAAAACTTGATCAGACTTCCGCTGAAAACAACACACCCGTCGCTGCTGCGCCAGCTGCCCCCGACAAAAAACCATCGTCTCCGGCCGCCATCTCACCAGCACCAGTTCCGGCAGCCCCGGCCAAACCAGCCACCGCCGCTCAACCGTCACCGCCTTCGTCTGCAGCTCCAATGCCGTCCAGCCCCCCTGCAGCTGTAAAGCCCGCACCCGCATCTTCGGCAGCCGCAGCGG
>NZ_DASXVH010000040.1:0-13517 GCF_036504375.1 Novimethylophilus sp. | reverse complement strand
CGCCGTGAAATCCAGGGCAAAACACCTTACAAGCTGTCTGAATTTAGCCTCGCTGATTTTAGAACGTCGGTAATACCTGTTTTTACTAACCATATTAGGAAGTTATCACACCTTAATCGGTGCTTTGCTTCCTAAGACCCTAAAAATAATATTATATTCTTTTTTATTTTATATGGTTCTTGCTATTCTTTCGCTGGCTTCCGGGGCTGAAGCGCGTACTCATACTATTCTGGAGTTATCACATGAAAAAGAAAGTGATCAGCGAGTTGTCCTTCTATCTCAATGCGCTTCCTTCGCAAGTGCGGACCTGGGATAAAGAAGTGATTAATTATTTCCTTGAGCATCCGGCCATTTTCAGCCAGTTCCAGGAGGGTTGCCATTATCGGAAATGGGATATTTATCGCTCTATCAGGTACGGTCGGTAGCCTTACCAGGCTGAATGTGCCAAAACGTTTCTGCCTTGCGCTGATCGAAAGCCCCTGCATGCTGATCATCAGAATATAAAGCGGATTTTCCGGCAAAACGATATGCGAAGTTACAGCTTCCATTCCCGTAGAAACGGGGCATAGAAGTCGTTTTCATCGGAGGCTGTCCCTCTTATTGCGCAAATGGCGGCGGCAAATTCGTTGGCGCGGTTGAGCGTGGTATTTGCCGGCCATTGATTCAGGGTTCCAAGAATATAGACCGCAACAAAGCCGTCGCCGGCGCCTACCGTATCGGCCAGCGGAATAACGGACCTGCCTTGTGCGTGTATCGCTTCGCCGTCCCTGGTAACAGCCATGCACCGCCGGCGCCGCATGTGACCAGTACGCGGTCCAGATTGAAATTCCTGATCAACGCCGCGGCATGTAGTTGTGGGCTGCCGGAAAGATGTAGCAGCCCGGCCAGAATCGACAGTTCTTCGTCATTTATTTTCAGGATGTCGGCAAGCAGTAGGGAGCGCTCTATCGTATTCAGGTCGTACCAGGGCAGGCGTAAATTGATGTCGAGAAACCTCGGGCTTTCGCTGTTGCCGAGAAAAATATCCAGCGCGAAACGCGATTCCGGGCATCGTTGAGCCAGTGTGCCGAAATAAACCATGTCCGGAGGAGGTGCGGTAACGACGATGTCGCCTGCATGGATATGGTCGTAAGCCTGATCCGGCAGGATTTCGAAGCGGTGTCCCGCCCCGTCCATATGTACCATGACCTGACCGGTGGGATGCTCAGAGTCGCACTGCACTCCCGAAGCATCCATGCCGAGGCGCGCCATTTCTGCCAGCAGCTGATTCCTCAGTTGGTCATGGCCTGTTCTCGTGATCACCATGGAGTTCAATCCGAACATCTGCAAATGCCGGGCGACGTTGAAGGGGGCGCCCCCGAGCACGGTCCGGTCCGGGAATACATCCGCCAGCACCTCGCCAAAAAGCGCTACCGAGCCAGTCATATGCACGTCGCCGTCGCCCACCGGAAAGCTTAAGGCCGAATCAACATTACTTGAGGCGCCGCCAGATTTCGGCTTGCCCGATCCAGCTGAAATTGATATAGCCGGTGACCTGGATGGTGTCGTTGTCATCGGTAAACTGGATGCGGCATCGATAGACCTTGCCGTCGTCCGGATCGAGAATCTCGCCGCCTTCGAAATGCATCCTGTCCTTGCGCTTCATTCCGGACAGGATAGGCAATCCAACCAAGGGATGATTGTGCCGCTCGCCCGGGCAGCGGGTACAAAGCGCTGGGGCATTTTCAGCGGCAGCGGCAAAGATTTTTTCCACGACACCTTCATAAATATTGTCGGGGCGCATGCGGATACGAATCAGCGCGGTGAGCTTCCCGGTATCGTCGTCGTATTCCTGCCATAAGCCCGTCAAATCGCCACCCCATGCGGATGGGAGTAGCAGAAATGTCATTAAGCCAACGGCGAGCAGTCTGTGCAAAATTCTCATGCGCGAATTATCGGATGCGGCGGCGGTGGCTGCAATAGCGGGACAAAAGACCGAATGTAGGAATGGCCATCGTCTGTTTGATGACACACAGAGCGCTCTGGCAGTTGCTTATATGAAATATTGATAAGTTTATAGAAATATATTCTTTCCTATTATCAGTGGGTGTCAGTAAAGTTGCGTTCAAAATTGAATCAAAGAGGCAGATGGATGAAAGCAAAGATCATGGCGGAAAGCTGTATTCAATGGATATCTCATCTATCTGTAGCCAGGCAACTTCTAAGGATAAGGAGGAGTTCAGCATCATGGTTCTGCAAAACATAGAGAAACTAAGGGAAGACCTGCGCGAGACGCTATATCTCGATCTCGACGATTTCGGTCTCGAAGCGCAAGGGGATGAAGTTGTCAGCAAATTTATCGGTTTGCAGTTGCGTAGCGCATTCCAGCCGATTTTTCATGCCGACCGGGCGGGAGCAACGCTGGGCTATGAAGCCTTGCTGCGTCCGTCAATCGGCCCGGCCGATCCGGTCAGCCCGCTTTTCGCTTTCAGCTTCGCCGACAACCAGGGCAAGCTGGTGAAGTTCGACCGCGTCGCCAGGACGCTGCATACGCTCAATTACCTGCATCTGCCGCCTGACAGGGGCTTGCTGTTCCTCAACGTCCACCCCAAGCTGCTGGTCAGCGTCAATGCGCACGGCAAGGTATTCGAACGCATCCTGCATGCGCATTCGGTGCCGACCCGGCAGGTGGTGATCGAGATTCTGGAAAGCGCAGTGGAAGTAGACCGGCAGTTGAGCGAGGCCATCGACAATTATCGCGACCGCGGCTACCGCATCGCCATCGACGATTTCGGCAGCAAACATTCCAACCTCGACCGCTTGTGGGGAGTCGCTCCCGATTACGTCAAGCTGGATTTGAGCATCATCCGCGAAGCCGAAGCCAATGCCAAGGTAAGGCGCATCCTGCCCAAGCTTATCGAGATTATCTCCGAGCTGGATGCACAGGCGGTGGTGGAAGGCATCGAAAACGACACGCAGTACCAGATTGCGCTGGATGCCGGCGCGCCGTTGCTGCAAGGTTATTTCCTGGGCCGTCCGGCCTCCGCCTCCGCATGGCGCGACTTGGCGGCCGGCCCGCAGGAGCGCGCAGCGGCCTGACATCGCTTCCGATTTTTTGCATCTCCTCCCTCGGGCGCTTTCGTGGCGCCCATTTTTTATATAAATTTAAAGTATAAATTTATATAAATTGATTCTTTTTAAATCTAATTAAAGGCCACTATCATGGCGCTCGCATTCACCATTTACCAAAACACATGAAACAGAATTCAAGCAAATCCAACACTGTGCTGCCCGGATTTACGCCGGCGCTGGGCTTTACCATTTTTTACCTGAGCCTGATTGTATTGATTCCGCTGTCGGCGGTATTCCTGAAAACGACCCTGCTGAGCTGGGATGCGTTCTGGGCGACGGTTACCGCGCCGCGCGTGATGGCCTCCTATCGCCTGAGCTTCGGGGCGTCGCTGCTGGGCGCGCTGATCAACGCATTGTTCGGCCTGCTGGTGGCTTGGGTGCTGGTGCGTTATAGCTTTCCCGGAAAGCGCCTGATCGACGCCTTTGTCGATTTGCCGTTCGCGCTGCCTACCGCGGTGGCCGGCATCGCGTTGACCGCGGTCTATTCAACCAATGGCTGGCTCGGCAGCCTGCTCGAGCCGCACGGCATCAAGGTGGCGTTTACGCCGTTGGGGGTAGTGGTGGCGCTGACGTTCATCGGCCTGCCGTTTGTCGTGCGGACAGTCCAGCCGGTGCTGGAAGATCTGGAAGCCGAGGCCGAGGAGGCCGCGGCCAGCCTGGGTGCCAATCGCTGGCAGACTTTTAGCAAGGTCATTCTGCCGGCGTTATGGCCGGCGCTCTTGACCGGCTTTTCGCTGGCTTTCGCGCGCGCCGTCGGGGAGTACGGTTCGGTGATTTTTATCGCCGGCAACATGCCGATGGTGTCCGAAATCACGCCGCTACTCATCATCACCAAGCTGGAGCAATACGACTACAGCGGCGCCACCGCGATTGCCGTGGTGATGCTGGTGATCTCGTTCCTGCTGCTGTTCGCGATCAATGGCTTGCAGTGGTGGGGTAGCCACCGCCGCACCAAATAGGAGACCACATGTCGACGCTGGCTTTACCTATCAATAACTACACCGCGAAGGTTGCCAAGAGCCGCGCGATTGCCGAACCGGCATGGCTGCGCTGGCTCTTGATCGGAGCCGCGCTGGTATTCCTCGGCCTGTTTCTGTTCATGCCGCTGGCTGCGGTGTTCACCGAAGCCTTGCGCAAAGGCTGGCGCGTTTATCTCGCAGCGTTCAGCGAGGCGGATGCGCTTGCCGCGATCAAGCTGACGTTTACCGCCGCTGCCATTGCGGTGCCGCTCAACCTGGTGTTCGGGGTTGCCGCCGCCTGGGCCATCGCCAAGTTCGATTTCAAGGGCAAAAGCGTGCTGCTGACCCTGATCGATTTGCCGTTTGCGGTGTCGCCGGTGATCGCCGGCCTGATCTATGTACTGATCTTCGGCTTGCAGGGCTGGTTCGGCGGCTGGTTAAACGATCATGATATCAAGGTGATCTTTGCCGTGCCCGGCATCGTGCTGGCGACCATTTTCGTCACCTTCCCGTTCGTCGCGCGGGAGTTGATCCCGTTGATGCAGGCGCAGGGCAAGGACGAGGAGGAAGCCGCGATCATGCTCGGCGCCTCCGGCTGGCAGGCCTTCTGGCGCGTGACGCTGCCTAACGTCAAATGGGGTTTGCTGTACGGCGTAATCCTCTCCAACGCCCGCGCCATGGGCGAATTCGGCGCGGTATCGGTGGTGTCGGGGCACGTCAGGGGACTGACCAACACCCTGCCTCTGCATGTCGAAATTCTCTATAACGAATACAACTACGTTGCCGCCTTTGCCTGCGCTTCGCTCTTGGCACTGCTGGCGCTGGTAACGCTGGCGCTGAAGACGCTGGTGGAATGGCAGGCCGCACGGGCGGTGGTAGTGACGGAATAAACAGGAGTGACCATGAGCATAGAAATTCGCAACGTCCGCAAGAATTTCGGCAATTTCAGCGCGCTGAACGACATCAGCCTGGAAGTCCCGTCGGGGGAACTGGTCGCGCTGCTGGGGCCTTCCGGTTGCGGCAAGACCACGCTGCTGCGCATTATCGCCGGGTTGGAGGCGCCGGATGCCGGCAATGTGCTGTTCAACGGCGAAGACACCACCGAGCGCCATGTGCGCGAGCGCCAGGTCGGCTTCGTGTTCCAGCACTACGCGCTGTTCCGCCATATGACGGTGTTCGAGAACGTCGCCTTCGGCCTGCGGGTGCGGCCTAGGCAGGCGCGGCCGAATGCAGCGGAAATCCATCGTCGGGTGCACGAACTGCTCAACCTGGTGCAACTGGATTGGCTGGCCGACCGCTATCCGCCGCAGCTATCCGGCGGCCAGCGCCAGCGCATCGCACTCGCACGCGCGCTGGCTGTCGAGCCTAAAGTGCTGCTGCTGGATGAACCGTTCGGCGCGCTCGATGCCCAGGTGCGCAAGGACCTGCGCCGCTGGCTGCGCCATTTGCATGACGAACTGCACATCACCAGCGTGTTCGTCACCCATGACCAGGAGGAGGCGCTGGAAGTGGCCGATCGCATCGTCGTGCTGAACAAGGGCGCCGTGGAGCAGATCGGCACTCCAGGGGAGGTTTACGACAGCCCCGCGACGCCGTTCGTCTATCATTTCCTGGGCAACGTCAACCTGTTCCACAGCCGGGTGCATGCCGGCTTTGCCCGCATCGGAGAGATAGAGCTGGAAGCGCCGGAGCATGCGGCCGCAGAAGATGCCCCGGCGTTGGCTTATGTCCGCCCGCATGACATCGACATCCAGCGCGAAGCCAATGGCGGCTCGGCTTTCAAGGCGGTGGTCAGTTTCATTCACCCGGTCGGGCCGGTGGTGCGGCTGGAACTGCAGCGCGCAGACAACAGCGAACTGGTCGAAGCGGAGCTGACCCGCGAGCGTTTCCGCGAACTGGATCTGCACGATGGCGAGACTGTCTATATCAAGCCGCGCGCGTTGAAGGTATTTCTTTCCCAAGCCGCATAACCGTAGCGCAGGCGGCCTCGCCTGCATTCCGGAAATGAAAAAAGCCGCCTCGTGGCGGCTTATGCAGACGAGGCCGCCTGCGCTACGTCAGCACTTGGTCAGGGTGCGATGCTTGAGCGCCGGCAGGCTCTTGCGCAAGCTGGCCTGGTAGGCCGGGTTGATGCCGGCGATCACCACGCCGGAGCCGCGCGGCAGGCGGTCGAGCACCACGCCCCATGGATCGACGATCATGCTGTTGCCGTGGGTTTCGCGGCCTGACAAATGATAACCGCCCTGCGCCGGGGCCAGCACATAGCACAGGTTTTCGATGGCGCGTGCGCGCACCAGCGTTTCCCAGTGCGCCTTGCCGGTGGTGTCGGTGAAGGCCGACGGAATCACGATCAGGTCGACCTTGCCCATCGCCCGGTAGAGTTCCGGGAAGCGCAAGTCGTAGCAGATGGACAGCCCGATGCGCCCTAGCGGGGTATCCAGCACCACCACCTTGTCGCCGGCCTCGATGGTGTCGTCCTCGTGGTAGTGTTCGTTGCCCAGGTCGAGGTTGAACAGGTGGATCTTGTCGTAGCGGCCTGCAAGTTTTCCGGTGGGGTCAAAGGCCAGGCAGGCGGTACGCACTTTTTTCGGACTGTCCGTTTCCATCGGCACCGAGCCGCCGATCAGCCAGACCTGGTGTTTCTTGGCCATTTTCGCCAGGAAGCGCTGGATCTGCCCGCTGCCTTCCTTCTCGCGCACCTTGACCTTGTCGGTATCCTTCAGGCCCATGATGGCGAAGTTTTCCGGCAGGGCAATCAGTTTGGCGCCCTGCGCCGCGGCAATCTCGATCAGCCGTTCCGCCTCGCTCAGGTTCGCGGACACGTGCGGCCCCGACGCCATCTGGATACCGGCGATCTTGACGATGCCGATACTGGGCTGGAGCTTGGCGGCTTTTGCCGTTTTCAGGCGCGATTTGATAGGCATTTTCTTAGTCCAGTCGAATGTATTCTTGTTTTACATCAAGGCAATATGCTAATGCTGGCTGCAGCAATAACCGTGCCTTATTTCCCCGGCATGCTCGGCGCAGGCTTACTGCTGTTTTCGGCGCTGGATTTGAGTTCTTGAGGATCGTCCCAAGTACCGCCGATATCGTATTGGTAGGAAGCCAGCTTGTTGAACGGGTCTTTCAGCAGTTTTTGTGCGACAAATGCCGCCGCGCCCACCGCCGGTCCGCCGGCGAATGCCGCGAGCGATAGGCTGTCGCTGATCGACGGGTTGACCTTGACGTGCAGGTTCAGGGTTTCGCGGTCAAGATTGGTTTCGCCGCTGATGGCGACTTTGGCGGCGGGGCCTTCCATTTTGAAATCATCGCTTTTCATCACGCCCTGGCTGATTCGAACGTTGCCGCCGATCTGGTCGAACGCGAAGCCGTCGTTGAACACGTCGCGAAAATCGAACAGCAGGCGGCGCGGCAGGGCTTGCAGGCTGAGTACGCCCAGCAGGCGGCCGACACCGGGCTGTATCTTGAGGAACTGGCCGCGTTTGGCCTCCAGCGTCAGGTTGCCGCTCAGGCCGGGCAGGCTGAATTCATGCGGGCTGCCCGGCCATTTGAGCTGGCCGGAAAGCGTGGCGCTGCCGCCCTTGATGGTGTCGGGATAACCGAAGCGCTCCAGCGTCTTGCCCAGGTCGTCGATATCCCAGTTGATGTTGAGGCTGGTGTTGGGCCGGCGCTTCCAGCTGTGCCATTCCCCGTCCAGGATCAGCGTGCTGTCGGCATTGCTGAGCTTGAGTTTCTCGATATTCCAGTCCAGGCCTTGCTGGTTGGCGAGCAATTCCAGGCGACCGAGCTTCTTGTCCTTGGCTTCGAAATTCTCTGCGACGATATCCAGCGCCGGGTAGTCGGAAGTTTTGCCGGCATCGTCCGGTTCGCCCATTTTCGCTGGTGCCGGGCCTGGGATGGCCAGCGATTTCAGGCGCGCCAATACCTTGCCTTTGCCGGCGGATAGCCAACGCACGTCACCGGTGATTTCCTTGCTTTGCAGTTTAGCCATCCAGCCGTCGGCGGTGGATTTTGCCGCAAGGCTGACGGTGTTGATGCGGCGATCGAAAATATCCAGGGTGCCGATGTCGAGATTGGCGCCGGCGATTTCCGGCTCCGGGGCTGTCTGATGGGCGCCGGTGCCAAGCTTGTCCATGAGATCGCTCCACGGGTCCCAGTCCAGGTGCGCCAGCTTGCCGTTGACGACAATGCCGCGCTGCGCCGGGAGTTCCGCCTTGCCGCCAAAATTGATTTCACCGCGCTCCACTGTCCGTACGCCTTTGCTGTCGTTGCGCAGCAGCTTGGCGCTGGCTACGTTGCCATAGCTGGCGCTGAGCACGGATTGCTCCGGAGTTCTTTGCTGGATATCCAGACTGAACGGCACGCTATCCGCGGCGGCTTTGCTGAACGGCGGCGGCAGGCTGGCGGAAAACCCGGTCAGTTGCGAACGCACGCTGATGTTGGTGAGATGCTCATGCAAATTAATGTCGGCATTCCAATCAGTGCCGCCGTGCACTTTCTGCAGCAAAGGATGATCGAACGCCTGGCGCAGGCCATTCTCGTTGATGTGGCCGTTGGCGGTAATCTTGATCTGGCCGTTGCTGCCGGTTTCCAGGCTGAACTGGCCGGGCCCGCCGTAAATGTTGGCAGCGACGCTCTGCGCGCGCAGCGAGGATTCGGTAAACATCAGCTTGCCGTTGATGTGATCCAGCGGGGGAAAATCCGCATCTCCGCTCAACGTACCGTTGTTGACGGTGTAGCTGCCCTTGACCTTGGTCAGCTCGGTATTGTCGATCGGCAGGTTGATCTCCAGCTGCACCCGGCCAGCGCCGCCGGCCTGCATGCCGTCGGTGAAATGGTCGATGGCTTCCGCCACCGGGCTGGAGTTGACGAATTTCAAGGCGTCGGCGGCCGAAGCCTGCACCTCGCCCTGTATCTGCACCACCGGCAGTTCGGCATTCAATGCCGGGATCGATACTTTGGCGCCGCGCACGATATGGCTGCCGAAAATGCGTCCCTGCTCGACGGTAAGATCCATGCGGTCGCCATGAAACAGTATGTCGAGCTGAAGGTCGTCAATTTTCGGCCAGTCTTCCGCATAGTCCAGCACGCCGTCGGTGATGCGGGCGCTGACCTTGAATTCGCCGCTCCTGTTATCCCGGTAGGGAAAGTCGTCCAGATAGCCTTTGATGACGATATTGATGTCCTCGCCGTGAGCCTTGAGGATAGAGCGATCCAGCCAGTCCAGCGTGTCCTTGCCGAGAATCAGCGGGTAATAGAACGGCGCGTATTTGCCATCGGCGTTGCCGAACTTGCCGTTGAGGTCGAGGTAGCCGCCTTTCTTGCCGTCATAGCGATAGCTGGCGTTGAGCTTGCCGCTCAGGTGCTGGCTGGCAATCGCCAGGTCGCTGACCTGGACCTCGGTAACGCCATTGCCGGTCTTCCATCCGACATGGCCGTCCAGCTTGTCGGCGGGAATCGGCCAGCGCAGCGCATCTTTCAAATTCAGCTGGGCATTTTTCGCGGCAATGGTGAGATTGCCGCCGGATTCGGTTGCCGTCAGGTCGCCGCTCAGGCCGCTGAAACCGGGGATGCCGCGCATGGGGCTGATGCCCAGCCCGGCAAAATGGCTGCGCAGACTGTATTGCCGGATCGCGCTGCGGTCGCCCTGCCAGGTGAATTTGGTGTTTTCCAGCCGCCCTTTGGGAGCAAAACTGGTTAACTGATCCTGCAGTTCCTTGCCCAGCGGCAGATTGGCGGCGAACGCGGCAAACTGCTCCAGGCCGACTTCGTCCAGCGATACCTCGCCTTCCATCGCTTCCTTGCCGTTGCGCATGCGGCTCTCGAGGCGCAACCGGCCCTGCTTCATGTTGAAGCCGTTCGCCGCAGACAGCTTGATGTTGTCGCCGCGCAGTTCATGGCCGTCGTCGAGGCGGCGCCAGGCCATTCTGCCGGACAGGGTCTGCAGCATCGCGACCGGCATATTGTCGCCCAGGCGCGTACGCACATTGGCAAACAGCAGGTCGGCGGTGATGTTGCTGGTATGGCCATCGGCGAAATCCAGCCAGAATTGCGTGGCGCCCAAGCCTTCCACCAGATCGACCGGATAATCGACCCAGTTGCTCCATGCGGCGATATCCGTGCCTTCCATCCTGGCGTACAGCGTACCGTGCCATTCCTGGATATTGTCCACGTTCCTGCCCCACACATTGCCGCGCAGGTCTATCGGCGCGGAGGAGCCCGCAGAAGGAGTGGCGCGCAGGCCGAACCGATGATGGCCGAGCAGCGCTTCCCAGGGCGGGCTGGAGATGCTCAGGCTGAGCCTGTTGAGCGCCAGCGGCGGGGCTTTGCGCAGGTCGTCCTGCCATACTACGGTGGCGTTGTCCACGCGGATGCTGGATTGACGCAGCAGCCAGTTGGGAAAATCGGATTCGCCCGGCTCATTGAGGGAAATGCCGGCGATGAACACGGTGCCGTCCGCGGCGCGCCGTATCATCAGGCTGGGCTGGTGTATCTCCAGATCCGCCAGGCGCGGCTCGCCCAGTATCAGGCTGAACCACGACAGGCTGGTCTCGACATGGTCCAGGCTCAGGGCAGGGCGTCCCTGCGCGTCATAAAGATCGATCTTGTACAGGTCGAAATAGGGATTGAGGCCCGCCCACCCGGCTCTGATGTCGCCGATGACGACGCGCTGCCCGACAGCCTGGCTGACATATCGGGCGATGTCGTCGTGGTAATCTTTGGCGTGAGGCAGGACGTAATAGCGCAGCGCCAGCACGACGCTCGCCACCACGATAATCACAGCCCACAACAAAAAAGTGGTGACGCTGTAGAGCCAGACCAGGGATTTTTTTACCATCGCCTGCGATTTTACGCCGAAGGGCGCGGCGGCGCCACGCTAGTCGGTTTTTAAGTGGATAGCTTCAGTGCTTAACGCACATAAAGACTGCGGGTGCACAAAGGCGGAAATCGATTCCGGCCGCTATTCGTCCGATGCCGAAAGCCTGATCGTGTACTGCCCGGATTTCTCGTCGCGCACCACGATCAGCAGGCCACGTTTCTGCGCGTCTTCCACCAGCTCCTTGAACGAGCGGTAGCCGTAATAGGATTCGGTGAACCCCGGCCTGCGCCGCTGCATCGTGGTCTTGACCATGGAGCCCCAGATCTTTTCATCCGAGCCGCGCTCCTCGATCAGCGCCTCGACGGTTTCGACGATGAAATCCAGCGCGTCCTGGCGTTTGTCGTCCTCGGTTTTTGCCGGTTTCTTCTGGCTGGCAGGCTCTTTTGCTGGGGTCTTTTTGGTGTTGCGTTTCTGCTTGGCTTCCTGCGCGCGCACCAGGTCGTCGTAAAAAATGAATTCGTCACAGTTGGCGCTGAGGAGATCCGAGGTCGAATCCTTGACGCCGATGCCGATCACGTATTTGTTGTTCTCGCGCAGCTTGGAAACCAGCGGCGAAAAGTCCGAGTCGCCGCTGATGATGACGAAGGCATCGACGTGGGATTTGGTATAGCACAGGTCGAGCGCATCGACCACCATGCGGATGTCTGCCGAGTTCTTGCCGGACTGGCGCACATGCGGAATTTCGATCAGTTCGAAAGCCGCCTCGTGCATGGTCGCCTTGAATTCCTTGTAGCGCTCCCAGTCGCAATACGCTTTCTTGACCACAATGCTGCCTTTCAGCAGCAGGCGCTCCAGCACTTTCTTGATATCGAACTGGGCGTATCTGGCGTCGCGCACGCCCAGCGCAATGTTCTCGAAATCGCAGAACAAGGCCATGTTGGAAATTTCGGGTTGGCCTGCCATGGGAGGCTCCTTGGTTGGTGCCGCTTGCTGAAATGACCTGAATGCGTTCAGGGATGGAAATGCATTCTTAATGATATTGGAGGTTGATGCAAGCCTCGACCTGGATGGTCCGTTTGATATGAAGCCATTGGCCTCGCCCGACAGGCGGGTTACCTTATTTTGCTTGCCAGAATTAAGCTAACCCAACAAATGAATGAATGGCGAACCCTAACGTGGAGTTGAGGCGCCTACGCGGCTTTTCGCACAGGTCCGCTCGAATGATTGGTTGGGCCTCGGTTGGTCACGCAGCGTCCCGGCGAAGCCACGATTGATGGCTAGGCAACACAAAGCAAAGTAGTAGTCGCGCCCCGATCTGACAGTTACCCGGTTTGACGGAAGTAACTGTCAGGTCAAATTCAGCTGTTCAATGTGGTGATTTTATCGTGCCACGCCTCCTTTCCGTCAATTAACGCCTGAATATGAGCAAAATTTTCCAAACTAGCTTTATAAATGCTTGGGCTCATAGGCCAGCCTAACGTTTGACATAAGGGCGCGCATTAGCGCGTCCCGCTTGACTGATGGGTTAGAGCAATTTTTTCGAGGCGTTCGGCAAGCCACACCTTAATGATGGATTGCCTGGTTACACCAAGCTTTCCAGCTTCCCGGTCAAGAGATTCAATCATCCACGTTGGAAAATCGACATTGACGCGTTTTTGCTCTTGCAGTACGCGTTTTGCCTTTGACAAATCCAGCGAAGCGGTAATATCAACATCTTCGTCAAACTGCTGTTCAAAGTCTTTAGCTTTCATACAGTGCTACCTCCTCGATGCGTGAGCGACGAACGGAAATAAGCCGGACATTTGCACCTCTGTAGGTGATAACGGCGGACCAGTGTTTGCCGTTAATCAACCCTATCATGAGGTATCGAGGTTCATCTTCTGTTTTTGCAGGAATCTCCAGTAATCTTGGGTCATCCCATAATGCTTGAGCGTCAACAAAGTTGATGCCGTGTTTCAGAAGATTGGCCCGACTTTTTGCCTCGTCAAACTCGAAAGTTATCATGGTATAGAAAATATACCTTTATTGGGTGAGAATCAAGGGGCTGGATGATGTGCTCTAACGAATGAAGCTAAGCGGCCACGCCTGTACCGAGGCGACGAGCGGAGCCGAGATAGCGAGATGCTGAGAGAGAAGGAAAGGCAATGCAGGCGGGGTCCGACTTGAGCGGAGGGTCAGGCTGACAATGACTCAATGAAAGTTGCGAAATCATTAAAGGCTGATTCTGCCTGAGCGCCAACGTCGCCCGAGAGATAGCCCCAGCCGTAGGGTCGCCTCTCATCATGAACCAAGGCGACCAATTCGGGGATTCGACCTTCGTGCGCGAGCACAAAGAACCGAGCTGCCTCTGCTAGGTGCTTGGTATAGATGGGGCGGTCATCTGCGTAGTTGGTGGACTCAGCAGAACGCGATAGGACGCTGGTGTACTTGGTGAGTGCTTCGAGGACTTTGCTCATTGGACGGTGGGAAGCCTAACGTTCAAGTTGGGCACCTCGTCAGCCGTGACCAGCTTCGGCATGCAACTTCAGCCCAAGTGCCCCGATGACTTTAAGGATGGTGTCGAATCCAGGGCTACGATCACCGGAGAGCGCTTTGTAAAGACTTTCGCGAGACAATCCGGCATCGCG
>NZ_DASXVH010000039.1:0-33423 GCF_036504375.1 Novimethylophilus sp. | reverse complement strand
TTGTGGCCTGTTTTTGCCTGGTCGCCTTGCCGGTTCAAGCGGCTCCTGCCCAGCAGCAGGCCAGTCGCGCAACCTCGTGGCTATGCTGGATCGTCTCGGCCGAGACGTTTTATATACGCTGTGTCCTGGATACCGATTCTCGCGAGTGGCGGGAACCTGAAACCAACGCTGGCGACCACGAAATCATGGAGCAGTTTCGCGCCCGTTTCGATGCCGGAGCAGGCAGGGAAGAACTGGAACATCTATTTCAGCTGTTCGGCGACAAGTTCGAATTTGCCAATTTCTGGTTCATTCCCGTTTACAACGAACCGTATGAGACTTCCTGGCAGGAAGAGCGGCCGCAGCAGCTGGTGCGCGCCTATCTTTGCACCGGCGATGCCGGCTGCCGGGTAAGGTTCCAGCGCAATTAAGAACCTGCTGAAACAGGTTCCAGGTTTCTGACAGGCATCACGCCCGGCTTGAGGCCAGACGCATGATAAAATCGCGCCAGCCTATGACTCAGCCTTCAACGCTTTCCTCCCGCCAGACCGTCTCCCAGCTGCAAGCGCAATTGTCCTTTTGCATGCAGGCCGAGCGCCCCGCACTGCGCCGCCAGCTGCAGCAGGCGCGGACATGGCTCGAACAGAATAAACCGTCGGACCGGAACAGAATCGACCAGCTGCTGGCGGGGATCGCGGCGCAGATGCGGGTATCCACGGCCAGGGTGCAGGCCAGGATGCAAAGTCTGCCCCAGCCGGAGTTTGCCGACGAACTGCCGGTCAACCAGAAAAAGGCCGACATCGCCGCGGCGATAGCGCGGCACCAGGTAGTGATCGTCTGCGGCGAAACCGGCTCCGGCAAGACCACGCAGCTGCCCAAAATCTGCCTGGAGCTGAAACGCGGCATTGCCGGCATGATAGGCCACACCCAGCCGCGCCGCATCGCCGCACGCTCGGTGGCCGCGCGCATCGCCAGCGAACTCCAATCGCCGCTGGGCCATGCGGTGGGATACAAGGTCAGGTTCACCGACAAGCTCTCCGGCAATACCTACATCAAGCTGATGACCGATGGCATCCTGCTGGCCGAAACCCAGGGCGACCGTTTCCTCGATGCCTACGACACGCTGATCATCGACGAGGCGCACGAGCGCAGTCTCAACATCGATTTCCTGCTTGGCTACGTCAAGCAGCTGCTGCCCAGGCGCCCCGACCTCAAGGTCATCATCACCTCGGCGACGATAGACGCGGAGCGCTTTTCGCGCCACTTCGACGGCGCGCCGGTGATCGAGGTATCCGGCCGCACCTATCCGGTGGAAGTGCGCTATCGCCCGTTGCAGGAAACCGAGGAGGACGAGCGCGAAGAGAAGATGGAGGAGGCCATCCTCGACGCCGTGGACGACCTGTCGCGCCTGGGCGGCGGCGATATCCTGGTGTTCCTGCCGGGCGAGCGCGAAATTCGCGATACCGCCGAACATTTAAGAAAGCATCACCCGCCCGGCGCGGAAATCCTGCCGCTGTTCGCGCGCCTGTCGCTGGAAGACCAGCAGCGCGTGTTCCGGCCCTCCGGCGGGCGACGCATCGTGCTGGCGACCAATGTCGCGGAAACCTCGCTCACCGTGCCGGGCGTCAAGTATGTGGTCGATAGCGGGTTGGCGCGAGTCAATCGCTACAGCCCGCGTGCCAAGGTCGAGCAATTGCAGATCGAAAAGATTTCGCAGGCGGCCGCAAGACAAAGAGCCGGCCGCTGCGGGCGCGTGTCCAACGGCGTCTGCGTCAGGCTGTATGCCGAGCAGGACTTCGACGAGCGGCCCGAATTCACCGAGCCGGAAATCCTGCGCAGTTCCCTGGCTTCTGTCATCCTGCGCATGGCCGCGCTCAAGCTGGGCGCGGTGGACGATTTCCCGTTCATCGAAGCGCCGTCTGCGCGTCTGGTAGCCGACGGCTATCAGCTGCTGCAGGAGCTGGGTGCGGTGGATGCGGAGCGCCGGCTGACCAACGTCGGCAGCCAGCTCGCCAAACTGCCTTTGGACCCCAAGGTGGGCCGCATGCTGCTGGCGGCGAAGGCGGAAAACTGCCTCACGGAAATCCTCATCATCGCCAGTGCGCTGGCGATCCAGGACCCGCGTGAGCGTCCGATGGACAAGCGCGAAGCCGCCGACCGCGCGCACGCGCGCTTTACCGACGAGCGCTCGGATTTTCTCGGCTTTCTGAAGCTGTGGGAGTTCTACGACGAAGCGCTCAAGCACAAGAAATCCAACCGCCTGCTGGTCAAGGAATGCCACGACCATTTCCTGTCGTTTCTGCGCCTCAAGGAGTGGCGCGAACTGCACGGGCAGCTGGCCGGCATCGTCGCCGAGATGGGCTTCCGCAGCAATGAAATCCCGGCCGCATACGACCAGGTGCATCGCGCCCTGCTGGCCGGGCTCTTGGGCAATATCGGCTTCAAGGACGGCGACAGCGACGCCTATCTGGGCGCGCGCGGCATCAAGTTCGCAATCTCCCCCGGCTCCGGATTGAAGAAAGCCAGGCCCAAGTGGATCATCGCCGCCGAACTGATGGAAACCGCCAGGCTCTATGCGCGCAGCGTGGCGAAGATCGAGCCGGACTGGATAGAGCCGCTGGCGCAGGGCCTGGCGCAGAGCCACTATTCCGATCCGCGCTGGGACCGCAAATTGGCGCAGGTTTCGGCCTGGGAGCGGGTGACGCTGTACGGCCTCACCATCGTGCCCAAACGGCGCGTGCACTACGGGCCGATCGATCCCAAGGAATCGCGCGAAATATTCATCCGCGAAGCGCTGGCGGCGATGGAGTTCGACACCCGCGCACCGTTCTTCGAGCACAACCGCAAACTTATTGCAGAAGTCGAGGAGCTGGAGCACAAGGCGCGGCGGCAGGATGTGCTGGTGGACGAGCACCAGCTGTTCGCCTTTTACGACGCGATGATCCCGGCCGGCATCGTCAACGGCAGCGGCTTCGAGAAATGGCGCAAGGACGCCGAGCAGGACAATCCCCGCCTGCTGTACCTGACGCGCGAAGCCCTGATGCGCCACGGTGCCGCGGGCGTGACGGAGGCACAGTTTCCGGAAAACCTGGCGCTGGGCGGCACAATGCTGCCGCTGAAATACCGTTTCGAGCCGGGCCACCCGCTGGACGGCGTGACTGCCACCGTGCCGCTGGCGCTGCTTAACCAGCTCGACCTGACGCCCGCGGACTGGCTGGTGCCGGGCATGGTGCGCGACAAAATCACCTATCTGATCAAGGCGCTGCCCAAGACTTTCCGCCGGGTTTGCGTGCCGGTGCCGGAGTTCGTGACCGGTTTTCTCGAGCAGGCAAAGCCGGGCGGGAAGTCCATCATCGAAGCGCTGGCCGAATTCGTCAAGGCGCGCACCGGCCTCGCTATTTCACCTGCGGATTGGGGCGGCGAAAAAATTCCCGAGCACCACCTGATGAATTTTCGCGTGGTGGACGACGCCGGCCGCGAGCTGGCAATGGGGCGCGACTGGCGCGCGCTGAAAACCCAACTGGGGCAAGCCGCGCAACTGACCTTCCGCGATGCCTCGCCCGGCATCGAGCGCGAAGGCATCAAGCAGTGGGATTTCGGCGATCTGCCCCGAAAGCTCGATTTCACCCGCAACGGCCAGCGACTCACCGGCTACCCGGCGCTGGAAGACTGCATCGACTCGGTCGCGGTACGGCTGTTCGATATCGAAGGCGCGGCGCAGGCGTCGCACCGCGCCGGCGTGCGCCGCCTGATGCGTTTCGAGCTGAAGGAGCAGATGAAGCAACTGGCGAAAGGCCTGCCCGGCTTTACGCAATACGCATTACAGTTACGCAACGTGATGAACCCGGACGAACTGCAGGAAGACATGCTTACCGCAATCGCCGACCGCGCGTTCATTGGCGAAGACGAATTGCCGCGCAGCAACCGGGAATTCATGACGCAGAAGCAGCGCGCCCGCACCCGTTTGCCTGCGGTGACGGAAGGGGCGACGCGGCTGGCGCAGGCCATCGCCGCCGAATACCAGCCGCTGACCGCCAGGCTCAACGGCCTGCCGCCGCCGATGGCGCGCCTCAAACATGAAATCGAGGAGCAGCTGGGCAGGTTGCTGTGCAGGAATTTTGTATCATTCACCCCGTGGGAGCGCCTGCAACACCTGCCGCGCTACCTCAAGGCGTTGCGGCTGCGGCTGGAAAAATACCCCGCGGCGCCCGAGCGCGATGCCCGCCATGCGCAGGGCATCGCTACGTTGTGGAATCGTTATGAGCAGCGTCTGGAAGCGCAGAACAAAGCCGGCAAGGACACTGCATCCCTGCAGGACTTCCGCTGGCTGATCGAAGAGCTGCGCGTATCGCTGTTCGCGCAGGAACTGAAAACGCCGTTTCCGGTTTCTGTGAAGAGGCTGGAGAAGATTTGGTCGGAATTGGGGTAAGGGGATCGCATGCTGGGGGGGACTAACCTCCTGACGCTAAGGCAATGCCTGAGGCCCCCGTGCGCCGCCTGGTGTGGTCGGCTAACGGTTGCCCCGGATCACGGCGCCTTGTCCTGGTCCTGGATGTCGCCCATCGTCTCCGAACCTGAGTGCGGACTGTTGGTAAGGCGGTAGGACTCATGGCAGGAGACGCATTTTTTCATTGTTTGCGAAAGCTGTCCCATGATGTCCTTGGTGGCGATGGCGGCGTCCTGGGAGTCTTTGAGTTTTTCCATGTCATCGGCGAGGCTTTCGAAATCCACATGTACGTGCGCCGAAAGTTCGCGGAACCTGACTGCCGACTTCGTCGGGAACATGAGCTTGGAATTGTAGATATTGATGCTGCCGAGCGCACGCGCGGTAGCGGCAACTTTCGCTATGTCATCTACTTCGAGTGCCGAGAACATCTCCTGCAGCCCTCTCAGGTATTGACGCATGTCATTGAGCACGCGGGTGTGCTCGTTGGGTCGCAGCATGACTGGAATGCGTGTGTCCTCGTTGACCACCGCAACGCCATCCTTCGCATATACCGCCATGCAGAAGAAAGGTGCTGCACACAGCACAAAGCCAAATACAAGCTTGCGAATCGTCACGCGCATGGTTATTGCCCTCCTTGATTTCCTGATTACAGTATTTGCAAGCTTACACCTGCTGAATAAAAAGGTCTTGTGCACTTTTGGAACAATGGCTGATAGTCGACAAACTGGCACCAGCGATGGCTGAAGTCGAGGAGAGTGCATGATCTCTCTTGTCGTTGATGGATTGGATTGGGCCGATCCACGGTAAAATGCGGCTTACGCAAAAATGTTGGGAAGTAATGAACGTATTTTACGAAGAAGAAGGCAGTTTCAAGGTCGCATCGGTCATGGCCGAGAACCCCGGTTCGTTGCAGGTGGAGGCGGCCAGCGGCAAGCGCTCCAAGATCAAGGCGGCCAATGTGCTGCTGAAATTCGACGGTGCGCTGGCGGGGTTCATGGAGAAAGCGCAGGCGGAAGCCGCGACGCTGGAGACCGATTTCCTGTGGCAGTGCTGCGGCGAGGACGAATTCGGCTTCGAGGAGTTGGCGCGCGACTACTACGGCCACGTGCCGAACCCGCTTGAAGCGGCGGCGACGGCGATCAGCCTGCATGCCGCGCCGATGTATTTCTACCGCAAGGGCAAAGGCCGCTACAAAGCCGCGCCGGAAGAAAATTTAAAGGCCGCGCTGGCGGCGCAGGAACGCAAGCGCTTGCAGGCCGAGAAAATTGCCGAATACGTGGAGCAGCTGAAGGCGCACCGGCTGCCGCCGGAATTCGGGGAAACGCCGGCCAGGCTCGATATGCTGGTCTACGAGCCCGACAAGAACACGCTGGAATGGAAAGCGCTGGACGAGGCCGCGGCGGCAACCGGCATGTCGCACCTCAAGCTGCTGGAGGCCTGCGGCGCGGTGCCGTCGGCGCACGATTACCATTTCGGCGCCTTTCTGCGCGAGCAGTTTCCCGGTGGAATCGCTTTCCCCGAGCACGCATCGATTGCGCTGCCGGAGGGCTTGCCGCAGGCGGATGTCGAGGCGTTCAGCATCGACGACAGCACGACGACCGAGATCGACGACGCGTTCTCGATCACCAGCTTGGACAACGGAAATCATCGGGTCGGCATTCATATTGCCGCGCCCGCACTCGGCATCCTGCCGGGGTCGGAGCTCGATGTGATAGCCTTGAAGCGGTTGTCTACGGTCTACATGCCGGGCAACAAGATCACCATGCTGCCGGAAACCGCCATCGAGCCTTTCAGCCTGCTGGCAGGCCAGTGGCGTCCGGCATTGTCCTTATATCTGGAAGTGACGCCGGAACTCGAAATAGTCGCCAACGACAGCCGGGTGGAGATGGTGAAAATCGCCGAGAACCTGCGCCACGATACGCTGGAACCGCACTTCAACGAGGACACGCTGATTGAATCCAGCGGCCATACGCACTGGGAGCGCCTGTTGGCGCTGCACCAGTTGGCGGAGGCGATGGAGAAAGGGCGCGGCAAGTACGACCCCAATCGCGCGCCGCAGGTGGATTACAACTTCTACGTCGAAAACGGCCGCGTGCGCATCACCGAACGCAAGCGCGGCTCACCGATGGACAAGCTGGTGGCGGAGCTGATGATTTACGCCAACGCGCACTGGGGCGGCCTGCTGGCCGAGAATGGCATGCCCGGCATCTACCGCGCGCAGACCGGCGGCAAGGTGTTCATGACCGTCAATGCCGAACCGCACCAGGGCTTAGGCGTCGCGCAGTATGCGTGGAGCACGTCGCCACTCCGGCGCGCGGTGGATTTGATCAACCAGCGCCAGATGATCGCGCTGCTGCAAGGGACGGAACCGGCCTATAACAAAGGCAGCGAAGCGCTGACCACCGCGATGCGCGATTTCGATCTGGCCTATAACGCCTATAACGAATTCCAGCAGCGCATGGAGCGCTACTGGTGCTTGCAGTACCTGATCCAGGAAAATCTGCAGGAAGTCGATGCCATGGTATGGCGCGAGAACCTGGTACGGCTGGATGGCATTCCCACCGTCACCAAGGTGCACAGCCTGCCGGAACTGGCGGCCGGTGAACGCGTGCGGCTGAAAGTGGAAAGAGTCGATCCGTTGCTGATGGAACTCAGCTGCAAATTTGTGGCTAAGCTGGAAAACGTGGGGTTGGAGAGCGGGCAGCCGGAAACCTGACCCGGAACAGCGCGCCGCGTCCACCGGCCGCCGCTTCGACCTCCACGACCGCGCCATGCAAATCGGCGATTTCCTTGACGATGGCCAATCCCAGGCCGTTGCCGTCGGTATCGGTGCCCAGCAGACGATGGAAGCGATCGAAGATGCGAGTGCGTTCTTCCTCAGGAATGCCGGGGCCGGTGTCTTCCACGCATAAGGTGGGGCCATTCCCGATGCGGACTGTGACCCTGCTTCCCGGCGGGCAATAGCGCAGCGCGTTATCGATCAGATTATCGAGCAACTCCCTCAGCCGCATGGCATCGGCGGTAATGATAGACGGTGTCGACGGCGCATCGAAGCCGAGGTCAATGTTGCGCTCGATTGCCTGTTCTATCCATTCCAGCGTGGCAATCCGCCCGAATTCGTTCAGGTCCAGCGCCTGCAGATTCAACGATTTATCGGCACCCGGCTCGTTGCGCGCCAGCGACAGCAACTGACTGACAGCATGGTTGAGGCGTGTGGAAACAATCTTGATCTGATCGAGCGCATGCTGGGTTTGCGGCGGGTTGTCCTGTGCCCGGGCGAGGTCGGTTTGCGCAGTCAAACCCGCCAATGGGGTGCGCAACTGGTGGGCGGCATCGGCGATAAAGCGTTTCTGGGCTTCGAATACCGACTCCAGCCGGACCAGCAGGCCGTTGATTTCCCGCATCAGCGGCTGCACTTCGACGGGCACGTTGGGGGTGTTCAGCGGGCGCATGTCGTTGTGCGAGCGATGCGTCAGGGATTCGCGCAGCTCTTCCAGCGGGGCCAGCCCGCGCCGCACACCGAGCACGACCAGCCCTGCGGCAAGCAGGATGATAATGGCCTGGGGCACGACGAATCCGGTGAGGATGTCTCTCGCCAGTCCGTCGCGCTTGTTGCGGGTTTCGCCCACCAGGATGCGCCAGGTGTGCTGCTGCCCGTCTTCAGTCATATTGAATTCCGTGGCGATCACCCGGATTTCTTCATCGTTGATGACGTCGTCGTAATAGGCGGTGCCGTCTTCGTCGTCGGAATCAATGACGGGTACCGAAAGCCTGCCGTCACCGGCCAGCAGCTTGCCGTGTTTGTCCAGAATGCTGAAATAAGTCTTGTCGTATTGGTCGGCTAGCAAAATCTCGTGTACCGAGTGCGGCAACTCGATGCGGCCTTTGTTTTTAAAGGACTCCTTGGCCAGAAACAGGATGTCGCTGGCCGAGTCATGCAGTGCGCGGTCATAGGCGTCTTCCGAATAATTCAATGCCAGCTGGTAAACCATTACAGTGCCCAGGCTGAACAGCAGCAGCAGCGGTACCAGCAGCCATAGCAGCAGCGTGCGCCGCAGCGATTTACGCATCCGGTTTCTCCAGCATATAGCCCAGCCCGCGTACCGTGCTGATGTCGATGCCGTGCGGCTGCAGTTTCTTGCGCAGGCGATGCACGTAGACCTCGATCGCATTGCTGCCCAGGACTTCATCCCAGTTGCACAGTTTTTCCACCAGCAATTCCTTGGTGATGACCTTGCCGGTTTTCATCAGCAGGGTCTCCAGAATGCCCAGTTCGCGCGCCGACAGATTGAATGGTTCGCCGGATATCCTGACCATGCGCGTCGCCGTATCGTACATCAGGGGGCCGTAGAGGATTTCGGTCGTCGGCGCGGCCTGTGCTCGACGGATATGTGCCCGGGCACGCGCCAGCAGCTCCGGCATGTCGAACGGTTTGAGCACATAGTCGTCGGCGCCGAGATCCAGCCCCTTGATGCGGTCGTCCAGCGAGTCGCGCGCGGTGACGATCAGCACCGGCAGGCTGGAACGCCGGCTGCGCAGCCGCCGCAGCACTTCAAACCCGTCCAGCTGCGGTAGCCCCAGATCGAGTAGCGTCAGATCGTAAACCTGGTCCCGCAGCGCCAGATCCGCCGCCTTGCCGTCGCGTGCCCAATCCACGGCATAGCCGACCTGCTGCAGCGAGCGCATCATCGCATCGCCCAGTACCCTGTCATCCTCTATCAGCAGTATGCGCATATATGGTTTTCAGCATCGAATTCACCGGGCTATGGTAAGCCCGGCTGCTTACATTTCGCTTTCTAAGCTGTAAGTAATCTGTAAGAGCATCGTATTATGCTCCAACCTGTCACTATTCCAGGTACAGAAAAACCATGCTTTTCGTGATCGATTTCGACGGCACGTTATCCGTGCGGGACACCGTGGACGCCATGCTGGAACGCTTTGCCGGGCCCGAATGGGAAACCGTGGAGCAGGAGTGGCTGGACGGGCACATCACAGCTGTGCAGTGTATGCAAAAGCAGTTGCGTATGGTGGAAGCCGATCACGTCACGCTGGAAAGTTTCTTCCGCGGCATTCAGCTCGACGCCAGCTTTTTGCCGTTCTACAAGCATGTCAGCCAATTTTCCGAAGTGGCCATCGTCAGCGACGGCCTCGACCACGCGATCAAGGTCGCGATGAAGAATGCGGCCTTGCCCGAACTGCGGGTATTCGCCAACAAGCTGCATTTCGTGCCGGACGGCATTGATATCTCCTGGCCGCATCGGAACGCTTCCTGCAGTGCCGGCAATGGCGTATGCAAATGCGCCGTCGCGCGCGATCTTGCGCAGGATGCCGGCGGCCCCGTGGTGTTGATCGGCGACGGCAAGTCCGATGCTTGTCTCGCCAGGAGCGCCGATGTCGTTTTCGCCAAGGGTTCGCTGGTCAGGCATTGCGAGCAGGAGCGCATCGCCTACCATCGTTTCCAGACTTTCGCCGACGTGCTCGCCAAAGTCAGGAAATGGCCGCACGAGGCGCCGCAGCACGTTGCCCAGATGCTCGCCTGAAGTTTCTAATTGCTATTTTTGGAATGTTTGAACATGGATCAGAAGATCATCGAAATTCTCGACAAGAACAACAAGTATTGCTCGCACGGCGATACCGTCAATTACGCCGATCCGCCCAAGGTGTTCGAGGGCTGCGAAGGCAGCTTCCTGTTCGACGAGCACGGCACGCCTTACCTGGACTGGCAGATGTGGTACTCGGCGGTGAATTTCGGCTACAAGAACAAGCGCATCAGCGATGCCCTGAGGAAGCAGATTGACACGCTGCCGCAGCTGGCGAGCCAGTATCTGCACAAGGAAAAGGTCGACCTGGCGGAAATCATCTGCAAGTACATGGAAGACAAGCACGGCGTCAAAGGCCGCGTGCATTTCAACGTCGGCGGCGCGCAGGCGGTGGAAGATTCGTTGAAGGTTGTCCGTAACCACACCGGCAAGACCCACCAGTTCGCCTTCATGGGCGGCTACCACGGCCGTACGCTGGGCGCTTCCGCGATCACTTCCAGCTATCGCTATCGTCGCCGTTTCGGCAATTTTGCCGACCGGGCGCATTTCGTGCCGTATCCCTACTGTTTCCGCTGCCCCTATGACATGAAAGTGGAAACCTGCGACACCTACTGCCACAAGGAATTCGAAAAGCTGTTCGAAACCGAATACCAGTCGTTCTGGGATGAAAAGTCCAAACAGTGCGAATTCGGCGCGTTCTACATCGAGCCGGTGCAGGGCACGGGTGGCTACATCATCCCGCCGCAAGGTTATATGGCCAAACTGGCCAAGAGCCTTAAAGAGCGTAACATCCTGCTGGTGGCGGACGAAATCCAGATGGGCGTGTACCGTACCGGCAAGCTGTGGTCGTGGGAAAACTTCGGCATCGTTCCCGATATCTTCGTGTTCGGCAAAGCCATCACCAATGGTCTCAATCCTCTGTCCGGCATCTGGGCGCGCGAAGAACTGATCTCACCGGAGAAATTCCCGCCTGGCTCCACGCACTCCACGTTTGCTTCCAATCCGCTCGGCACCTCGGTTGCGCTGGAAGTCATGAAGATGACGCAGGAAAACGATTTCGAACCGGCCATCCGCGAACGCGGCGCCTACTTCCTCCAGCGCATCCAGGAGCTCAAGTCGCGCTGGAAAGTGGTGGGCGACGTCAGCGGCCTGGGGCTGGCGCTGCGCATCGAGCTGTGCCAGAAAGACGGCTACACTCCCAGTCGTGAACTGGCCGACCGCATGTTCAACGAGGGGCTGAAGGGCGACTTGCTGGTGGGTGACAAGAAATACGGCCTGGTGCTGGATATCGGTGGCTACCAGAAGAACGTCATCACGCTGGCGCCTTCGCTGATGATTACCGAGGAAGAAATCGACCTTGGCATTCATTTGTTCGAAATGCTGCTGCGTCGCTGCGGTGCGGAGTAAAGATTGAACCACGGGGTTAATATAAACTTTTGGATATGACGACGACCTCTATACAAGACTGCCTCGGCCCTACGGGCTTTTACGACAAGCGCGGCGAAGATGTCGTGCTGCTGGTGCATGGTCTGACCGGTACGCCGGCGGAAATGCGACATATCGGCAAGCGCCTGATGAAAAAAGGCTTCAGCGTGATGTGCCCGCAGCTGGCCGGGCATTGCGGCAGCGTGGGCGAGCTCAAGCGTTCGAAATGGCAGGATTGGTACGGTACCATCGAGCGCGCGTTCGAGGCGCTCAAGCAGGAGCATCTTCGGGTTTATGTGTCCGGCCTGTCGATGGGGGCGCTGATCGCGCTCAAGCTGGCCGAGGAAAAAGGCCAGCGGGTGAATGGCCTGGGCTTGCTGTCCACGACATTTTTCTATGACGGCTGGAACATGCCAAGGCTGAAGCGCAAATTATTTCTGCCCATCGTGCTGCATACGCCGCTCAAGCATTTCCTGTCGTGGGAGGAAACCCCGCCCTACGGCATCAAGTGCGAGCGCACCCGTGCGCTGGTACATGCCGTGCTGGAAAATCGCGATGCGCTGGCCGCCGAAAAAGTGGGCATTTTCAGCACTCCGGCGGTGACCATCAAGGAAAGTACGCGCCTGATCAAGGCTGCCCGCAAGGCGTTGCCCAAGGTGCACTCGCCGGCGCTGATCGTGCATTCCACCGAAGACGATATGGCGAGCGTGAAGAATGCGCACTACGTCGCGCGGCGGATATCCTCGGACAAAATCGAAACTTTCTTCGTCGACGACACCTACCATGTGTTGACGCTGGACAAGCGCAGGGACGACATTGCCTGCCGCATGGCGGATTTTTTCAAGAAATGTGCATTGCACCAGCCGCTAGCCGCATAAAAAGGAAAACTTATGGATACGTTTGCAACGCTGCGCGACATCATTGTCGAAAAATTCGAGAAAGACCCTGCCGAGATCACCCCGGAGGCGACGTTCGAAACGCTGGAAATCGACTCGCTAGATACCTTCGACATCATTTTCAGCGCCGAGGAGAAGTTCGGCATCAAGGTGCCCAACGAGCAGGTGGAAATCAAGACCGTGCAGGACGTAGTCAACCTGATCGACAAGCTGCGGGCCGCACAAGGGAAGGTTTAGCCGCATGACACGCCGCGTTGCCATCACCGGCCTGGGGCTGGTTTCCCCGCTGGGCAATACCCCGGAGATATTCTTCAATGCCTTGATGGCTGGCAAATCCGGCATCCGCCGCATAGAGGCCGATTTTGCCGAGCGCCTGGATACCAAAATTGCCGCGCAGGCGGAATTCGACCCGCTGCAGCATTTTACCAAGCACAAGGCTTCCAGCCTGGACCGTGTCAGCCAGTTCGCGCTCTATGCGGCTGGCCAGGCGATCATTGACGCCGGTCTCGATATGGAGCGGGTCGACAAGTCGCGCATGGGCGTCTACCTCGGCACCGGCATGGGCGGCGCGGCCTCGGTGGAAGAAGGTTATGTGCGCCTCTATCGCGACAGTGCCGAACGCTTGAAACCGTTTACCGTATTGATGGCAATGAACAACGCCGCCGCCTCGCAGATCGGCCTGGAATACGGCCTGACAGGCGCCAACCTGACTTATTCGACCGCGTGTTCCTCCTCCAGCATTGCCATCGGCGAAGCCTTCCATCAGGTGCGCCACGGCTATGCGGACGTCATGCTCGCGGGCGGTGCCGAAGCATTGCTGACTTTCGGCACCATTAAGGCCTGGGAAGCGCTGCGGGCGCTGGCTAGCGAGGACAAGGGCAACGCGAGCGCCTCCTGCAAGCCGTTCGCCGCCGACCGTAGCGGCCTGGTGCTGGGTGAAGGCTCGGCCATCGTGGTGCTGGAAGACATGGAACTCGCCAAGCTTAGAGGCGCGCACATCTATGCCGAGTTGACGGGCTACGGCTCCGGCAACGATTCCAGCCACATTACCCAGCCGTCTCCGGCAGGGCAGGCCGCTGCGATGCGCGCCGCGCTGCATTGCGCCGGGCTGATTCCGTCCGAGATCGGCTATATCAACGCCCACGGCACCGGCACGCCGCTCAACGATCCGGCCGAAACCGCGGCGATCAAGCTGGCGTTCGGCGAGCATGCGCCAAACATTCCGGTCAGCTCCACCAAATCCATGCACGGACACCTGATGGGTGCGACCTCGGCGGTGGAATTCGTCGCCTGCGTGCTGGCGCTGACGCATGGCGCAGTGCCGCCGACGATCAACCTGCAAAATCCAGACCCCGCCTGCGACCTCGATTACGTGCCGAATGTCGGCCGTAGAGGCGTGCCGTTGCGCCACGTGATGTCCAATTCGTTCGCTTTCGGCGGCACCAGCGGAGTCCTCATCGCCAGCAGGGTGGACTAGCGGGTTGACGGCTATTGACAACCTGATCGAGCCCGGCCGCCTGATCGAGCATTTTCTCGACCATCCTCCGCAGGGATTCAGCGTTGGCACGCTGGCGCGCGGCATTCCGGTTTTTTCCACGCCGTTCGATCTGCTCACCACGATGGAGCCCGCAGACCGGCGCAGACTGGAAACCCTGCCGTTCTCCCGTGCCTGGCGGTGCTGGCTGCGGCCTCATACCTGCTTCGTCGGTGCCACCTGCACCGAATATGCGCCGCTGCCGGCCATCGATCCCAACCAGTTTCTGCGCGAGCTGTTGCAGCACGCCTTGCCCGAGCATGGGTTCGTCATCGTAAAGGATATTCCGGCCGAGGGGGTGCTGGTGGGCGCAGCCGCATTCGCCCGTAGCCGCGAGTTGATGCATGCCTGCGGCGATCACGGATTCATCCTGGTCGAGGGGCAATCGCTGGCCTATGTGCCGCTGGATTTCGCCGATACCGAAGAATTTCTTGCGCGCATGTCCAAGGCGCGCCGCAAAGACCTGAAACGCAAGCTGAAATCACGCGCCGAACTGGAAGTCGCGGCCATTCCCACCGGCGATGCCTGCTTTTTCGACGAGGCGACGTTGCGGCATTACTATGCGCTCTACCTGGAAGTATTCGCGCAAAGCGAAATTCATTTCGACCTGCTCACGCCGGAGTTTTTCCGCGCCGTGCTGCAGGATGCCGCGCTGAACGGCGTGGTGTTCGCTTACCATGCCGAAGGGGAACTGATCGGCTACAACCTGTGCTTCGTCCACAACGGCATGCTGCTCGACAAATACGTCGGCTTCCGCTACCCGCAGGCGCGCCGGCACAACCTCTACATGGTGAGCTGGTTCCACAATTTGCAGTACGCGCTGGAGCACGGCCTCACGCATTACGTCGCCGGCTGGACCGATCCCGAAGTCAAGCGTCAGCTGGGGGCTTCGTTCACGCAGACGCGGCATGCGGTGCATATCCGCAACCCCTTGGTGAGGAATATGCTCAAACCCTTCAAGCGATTTTTCGAATCCGACGCCCAATGGACCCAACAGACGCGCTGATCCTGAATTTCGACGACTCCGTGCTGCCGCTGTCCCGGAGTACCGGCATCGATCTCGGAACGTGGCAGGAGGAAATCCGCTTCGGCTGCCGCATGAGCAGCCTGCGCAGGTTGCAGGCCGCCATCGTGCTGGCGCTCGCGCAGCAGCCGCGCATCGTTTTCATGGGCAGCGGCGATTATCATCATGTCACATGCCTGCTGCTGGAGCGCTATCGCAACCTGGGCCAGCCGATTCAGCTCGTCGTGTTCGACAACCATCCCGACAACATGCGCTATGCCTTCGGCATCCACTGCGGCTCCTGGGTGTGGCACGCCAGCCGTTTGCCGTTCGTGGCGCAGGTGCATGTGCTGGGCATTACGTCTACCGACGTCGAAGCTGCGCACGCCTGGGAAAACCACTTGAGGCCGCTGATGGCGGATAAGGTGCGCTACTGGTGCGTGGGGCGGAACTTAAGCTGGATGAAACGGCTGGGCATCAAGCACAGCCATTCGTTTTCTTCGATGCAGCTCTTGCTGAAAGCGTTCGCCGAAACCATCGCCACGACTGCCGAACCCATCTACCTCTCGATAGACAAGGACGTGCTCGCCCCGGAGGACGCACACACCAACTGGGACCAGGGCGTGATGCGGGTGGAGGAATTGCAGCAGGCGATTAGTCTGGTGGGAAAGCGCATCATCGCCGTCGATGTGGTGGGGGAAGTTTCCGCATACCGCTACAACAGCCTGTTCAAGCGGGTATTAAGCGGGATGGACGGCCAGCCGGCCATCCCGCAGGAGGATTTGGCAGAGTGGCAGGCGCAGCATCAGCGGATCAATGAAGCATTGCTGGAATCGTTGATGCCGGGTTGACGGCTGCGACCACGAGCGGGTCAGCAATTTGTCCAGCGCATCGGCTGCCTTTCCGATGCGAAAGAAGCGATCTTTTCACCAGGCTATTTGGTGTACCAATCAATGCTGACGATATGGCTTACGTTCACCATCTTGTGGCCTTTTTTGTCGGGGTTGTTCGACAGGCTGACGCTGATGAACTGATCCGACACGGCTTCGAAATTGCCTTTGACGCGGAACGAGTCGCCGTTGGAAAGATGCAGAGTCGCTTCGTCCCCGGCAATTGCGTGATTCAGTGATTCGGTTAGGGTGGACATCTTGCTCTCCGGGTATGTCTGAGCCTGGATCAGGCGGAAATTCATCATACGCCCGATGGGCAGGCTCAATCAGCTTATCTTCTAAGTTCGGAACAGATGTTCGCGAAATCCTTGTCGCCCAGCCACGGGCTGTTGGAAATCGTCAGCATGCGCGCGGCGAAATCGCGGGCATTGGGAATTTCGGGCTGGGCGAGTTTCGCAGCAAGATAGGGATAATCCGGCAGGGCGTGAATGTAGAGACGGCTCACGCCCAGGCCCGCGGCCCACAGCCTGCCCAGCGCAGCGTCACGCGCTTTTGGCGTGGGCATCAGCACCATGAAGAACGGCCATACGCCTTGTCCGTCCGGCGCGTCGGTGATGACGGTGATGCCGGGGATGGCGGCCAGTTTTGCGATTCGTTGCGCCGCCTGTTGCCGCAAGATTGCCAGAAAGCCGGGCATGCGTTGCAGCGCACTGGCGCCGATGGCTTTGCGCCAGCGGCCGACTCGATGCAGCGGGATGTCATCGGAGAAATCGTCGCCAACGGCTTCGATCAGCTCGCCTCGCTTCAAGGCGCGGCGCAGCGGCAGGCCGTAGGCCAGCGGCAGACCCCACGGTTGGTATAACGCGGCATAGCCCAGCAATTCCAGGCTGCGGCGCAGTTCCCAGCCCCATTTGAATGGGGCGATCTCGCCGGCGGTGGCGCGCAGCCGGCGGCGCAGGGCTTCGTCGCGTGCCAGCAGAATGCCGCCTTCGTAAGTGGTCAGCCCTTTGCCCACCGCGAGACTGTAGAACCCGGCGTCGCCCGCCATGCCGACCGGCTGGCTTTGCCAGGTTGCGCCCAGCGATTGCGCGGCGTCTTCGATGACGTAGGCCCGGCTGTTATGGGCGATTTCCAGCACCGGCGCGAGATCGGCCACGCGGCCGCCGAGGTGGGTGGCGATGATGGCGAGCGTGTTTTCATCGCATAGCGCGGCGAGATGTTCATGGTCGAGGTCGAAATGGTCGGGGCGCAGGTCGCACAGCACCGGTGTGAGGCCGCAATGCAGCACGGCAAGCGCGACCAGCGGACAGGTGTAGGCGGGGAGGATGACTTTGCGGCGATTACTCGTGCATTTGAGCGCGGTGAGCGTGACGATCTGCGCGGCGGTGCCGGAGCATTCGATCTGTACCGCGGGAATATCGAGAAAATCGGCCAGTTCGCGCTCGAAATCGGCGCTGGCGGGGAGCAGGTCGCGCCATGTCAGCGGCAGTCCGGCAGTGGGGGGTATCTCCCTCAATGCGGATGCTCCGCTTCGCTTTTGCTTAAACAAACGATCCCCGCCACGATGAACAGCCCGCCGACGACCTGCATCGCCGACAGGTGTTCGCCGAAATACAGCACCGAAATCGCCAGCACGGTGACGACTTCGAGGTGCGACGCGGCGAAGGCGGGGCCGACCGGCGCATGCTTGAGCAGCGTCATCCAGGTGATGAAAGCGCCGATGTAGCCGACGACGGCGCCGTAGATCCACGGGTTGAAGAACACCTCCCACAGCCAGGTGGTACTCAGTACAAACTCGCCGGCATGGGTGGAGGCCAGCTTGAACGAGACTTGCGTCAGCGTATCGAACAGCATCAGTGCGCCGAAGCCGAGGATGTAGAAGCGGCGCGTGCTCATGCGAAGCCCCCGGCCAGGGCGACGCCAAGGGTAATCAGCCACATTCCCGCCACCCGCATCCGGTCCAGCCGCTCATTGAACAGCAGCTTGCCCGCGACCATCACGATGACGACGTTGATCGAGCCCACCAGCATGCCCAGCGACAGCGGCACCAGCGACAGCAGCGCCAGCCAGACCACGAACTCCAGACAAAAGCAGGCGATGCCTATCCACAGCGGCAGCGACGACAGCATCACTTTCCAGCGCTGCCACTCGGTTTCGTGCTCGGCGATGGCCGCGGACTTGAAGGCCAGATGGCCGGCGGTGTCCAGCGTGATGTTCAATATCCAGAAGAAAATGGCGAGCGGAGACAAGGTTGGCAGTATTGGAGTTAGAATCCAGCGCAATTTATCACAAGAGGCATGACATGGCTTCTGTTATCGATTTGCCGCAGCATGTGGCTATTTTGCAGGAGAGCTATCGGCATTGGACAGGCAGGACGTTGCTTACCGCGGAAATATCCGGAGAAGATGCGGTGCAATGGCTGGACAAAACGTCGTTCGCGGTCGTTTCGCACGATATCCAGCCAGACCCCGTGTTCAATTATGCCAATCGTGCCGCATTGCGGTTGTTCGGCGTGACGCTGGAGCAGTTTACCGAATGGCCTTCCCGCCTGTCCGCCGAACCAACGGAGCAGGGCAAGCGCGCCCGTCTCATGGAGCAGGTGAGCCGCGACGGCTATATCGAGGGCTATTCTGGAACACGCATTGCCGGGGATGGCCGTAAATTCATGATCCTCAACGCGACGGTGTGGAATCTGCTGGACGAGCGGGGTAAATATTACGGTCAGGCGGCGATGATCCCGCAATGGTCGGCTTGTGTGTAAGTCTTTTGTCAGCTTGAGGGATTATCTTTGCGGGCTTATGAAGCGGCCCCTATTGCGATGTTTGATTTCGTAATGGAAGCTTCATTTTTCTGACATATTATCCGTCCCAACCCTAAAAAATCCGAGAAACCAATGAGCTTCAGTTTCCTCAGACATATTTTCGTCGGATTTGTGCGCACGCGCGGCATCGCCAGGCATTTCCGTCGCCTGGCGATTCTGGAGTCGGTTAGCGCCACCGCGATCAAGGAACTCCCGCCCACGCTGGCGCAGACATTGTTCACGGCGGCCAATGCCAAGCCGGAAGCGTTGCTGGACCAGTTCGGCACGCACCCGGACGGTTTGACCGAATCGCAGGCGGAAGCGGTGCGCGAACGGGTCGGGCTCAACGAAGTGGAACATGAAAAGCCGCTGCGCTGGTGGACGCATCTGTGGTACTGCTACAAGAACCCGTTCAACCTGCTGCTGACCGTGCTCGCGGTGATTTCCTATTACACCGAGGATATGAAGGCGGCAATCGTCATTTCGGCGATGGTGGTACTTTCCACGCTGATGCGCTTCGTGCAGGAAGCACGCTCCAACGAGGCGGCGGACAAGCTCAAGGCCATGGTAAGCAATACCGCGACGGTGATCCGGCGCGACCCCGCGGAAGACGCCGCCGAGGAAGCCTTGCGCTACTTCGGCGCCACGCTGCACCCCAAGGGGCCGAAAACGGTGGAAACCCCGATCAGGCTGCTGGTACCGGGCGACTTGGTGCGGCTTTCCGCAGGCGACATGATTCCGGCGGATTTGCGCGTGTTGTCGGCCAAGGATTTGTTCATCAGCCAGGCCGCAATGACGGGGGAGTCGCTGCCGGTGGAAAAGTTCGTGGCGCAGAAAGACAGCAAAGCCAGCAATCCGCTGGATCTCGAAAACATCTGCTTCATGGGCACCAACGTGGTCAGCGGTTCCGCCACGGCGATGGTGATCGGCACCGGCAACAGCACCTATTTCGGCGCGCTCGCCCAGCGTGTGACGACGGTGGATCGCGCGTCGACTGCTTTTCAGGCCGGCGTCAACAAGGTGAGTTGGCTCTTGATCCGCTTCATGCTGGTGATGACGCCCATCGTGCTGCTGATCAATGGCTTCACCAAGGGCGACTGGTTACAGGCCGCGCTGTTCGCGCTGTCGATCGCCGTGGGACTCACGCCGGAAATGCTGCCGATGATAGTTACCTCCACGCTCGCCAGGGGCGCGGTGATGCTGTCGCGCAAAAAGGTCATCGTCAAGCGCCTGGATGCGATCCAGAACTTCGGCGCGATGGACGTGCTGTGCACCGACAAGACCGGCACGCTGACCCAGGACAAGATTTTTCTCGAACGCCACACCGGCGTCTGGGGCGAGGAATCCGACGACGTGCTGGAATACGCCTATCTCAACAGCTATTACCAGACCGGGCTGAAAAACCTGTTGGACGTGGCCGTGCTCGAGCATGGCGACATCCATGCCGAGCTCGATATCGCCAGCAATTACCACAAGGTGGACGAAATCCCCTTCGATTTCCAGCGGCGCCGGATGTCGGTGGTGGTCGGGGTGCGCGAGGATTACCACCTGTTGATCTGCAAGGGCGCGGTCGAGGAGATTCTATCGGTCTGCACCCGGGTGCGCCACGGCGAGGTCGACGAACCGCTGGCGCAGGAATTGCTCGCCAGGGTGCGGCAAGTAACCGCCGCGTTGAATGACGAAGGCTTGCGGGTCGTTGCCGTCGCCGCGCGGCAAATGCCGACCGAGCGTGAGGTCTACGCCATCGGCGATGAAGCCGACCTGGTGCTGATCGGCTATATCGCCTTCCTCGATCCGCCCAAGGAATCCGCGGCGCCCGCGCTGGCTGCGCTCAGCAAGCACGGCGTCACGGTCAAGGTGCTCACCGGCGACAACGAACGCGTCACTGCCAAGATCTGCCATGAAGTCGGCCTTTCGGCCGACGCGATGCTGCTTGGCTCCGACGTGGAGGCGATGACCGACGCCGAACTGCTGCAAGCCGCCCGCATCACCACGGTGTTCGCCAAGCTCACGCCCGCGCACAAGGAGCGCGTGGTGCGCGTGCTGCACGAAGCTGGCCATGTGGTCGGCTTCATGGGCGACGGCATCAACGATGCCCCGGCTTTGCGGGCCGCCGACATCGGCATTTCGGTGGATACCGCGGTGGATATCGCCAAGGAAGCAGCCGACATTATCCTGCTGGAAAAAAGCCTGATGGTGCTGGAAGAGGGCGTGCAGGAAGGCCGCAAAACTTTCGCCAACATGCTCAAGTACATCAAGATGACGGCCAGTTCGAACTTCGGCAATGTGTTCTCGGTGCTGGTGGCAAGTGCGTTTCTGCCTTTCCTGCCGATGCTGCCGCTGCACCTGCTGGTGCAGAACCTGCTGTACGACGTTTCGCAGGTAGCGATCCCGTTCGACAACGTCGACGAGGAGTTCCTGCGCCAGCCGCAGAAGTGGAATGCGGACGATATCGGCCGCTTCATGTTGTATTTCGGCCCAATCAGTTCGATATTCGACATCTCGACCTATGCGGTGATGTGGTTCGTGTTCGGCGCTAATACGCCGGCGCATCAAACCCTGTTCCAGTCGGGCTGGTTCGTCGAGGGGTTGCTGTCGCAGACGCTGATCGTGCATATGATACGCAGCCGGCATTTCCCCTTCGTCGGCAGCCGGGCCGCATGGCCGCTGCTGGGGATGACGGGCTTGATCATGGCGACCGGCATCCTGCTGCCGATGTCGCCGATCGCGCATTATTTCAAGTTGCAGGCATTACCGCCGAGTTATTTTATATGGTTGCTGGCGATCTTGAGCGGCTATATCCTGCTGACGCAGGGAATGAAGCAGTTTTACGCCCGCCGCTTCGGTTGGCAATAAATTTCTACAGGAGAAGCATATGTCAGGTTCAGAGTTTCACGTGCACGGCGCGCACGAACACGCGGTCGAACACGAGGCCGAGCACGGCCCGGGATTGGCGCAGTATGTGGCGATTTTTACCGCCGTGCTGTCCACGGTGGGCGCGATTGTCAGCTATCAGGGCGGCGCCACGCAGAACCAGGCCATGCTCTACAAGAACGAAGCGGTGCTCAAAAAAGCCCAGGCCTCGGACCAGTGGGCGTTTTACCAGGCCAAGAGCTCCAAGCAGCATCTCATGGAAGTTTCCGTCGATCTTGCACCCAAAGACCGCGTGGAGTATTACCGCAAACAGATCGCAAAATACGATGCCGAGAAGAAGGAAATCAAGCAGAAGGCCGAGCAGCTGGATGAGGAATCACGCAAGGCCGACGAGTTGAGCGAGCAGGCGATGCATCCGCACCATAAGCTGGCGCAGGGCATGACGCTGATCCAGATTGCGATCTCGCTCGCCTCGATCACCGCGTTGACGCGCCGGCGCTGGCTGTTTGGCCTGGCGCTGGCCGCAGCCGGCGGCGGGCTGGTGATGGCCGGGATGGGTTGGTTGGCTTGATGAAAGCTGTTCTTTACGATTGGGGCGGACTCAACGTCTGGCTGTTCAAGGCCGTCAATGCCTGGCACAACGAAGTCCTGGACCGCTTCATGCTGCTGGGCTCGCTGCTGGCGGAGCATTCCAACTTCGCGATCTGGCTGAGCGTGCTCGTAGCGGCCGCCCTATGGGCCTTGCATCGCAAGGGGCAGCGTGCGCTGATGCCGTGGTTCGTCGTGATCGCGGTGTTTGCGCTTGGCAATCTGGTCGACGGCTGGGTGGTCGGCGGGCTGAAAAGCTGGTTTTTGTTCCCGCGACCTTCGCTCGCGCTGCCGCCGGGGGCGGTGTATGTTGTCGGCAATCCGGAGCTCAATCTGCAGCACAGCCTGCCGAGCGGACATGCCTCGTTTGCGATGCTGATCGCAGCCAGCCTGTGGCCGGTGCTAAAACGTCCGGGGCGATACGCGGCGGTGGCGTTCGTGGCATGGGTGGGGCTGTCCCGCATCAGTCTGGGCGCACATTTTCCTGCCGACGTGGTGGCAGGCAGCTTGAGTTGCCTGCTGGTGGTATGGCTGGTGCGCAGGATGGTGTCTGGCATCGTGCATTGAGTCTTGGGCGGCGGGAAGTTTACAATGGCGGTCCGTTTGTCATGCCCTTGATTGAAATGCCGCTGCTTATTTTGTTGCATGCACTCCAAATCCCTGCCCGAGGCTGCTCGTGTTCGGCAAGGGCGTAAGGCGCATAGGGCGCTTCCTGCAGCGCGATGCCGAGCAAACCACCAGCGTCGATATCAGCGAAATCGACGGCGTGCGTGCATTGCATCTGGGCAACGCGACGGTGCAAAGCGCAATGCGCATCAATGCGCCGTTCGAACTGGAACTCACCTATACGCGCGGCATGATGTGCTTCCTGTTGTTCAGCGATGAGGTGCGCGAGGTGGTCGTGGTCGGGCTGGGCGGCGGTTCCATACCTAAATATATCCACCGTCATTTGCCGGGGACGCGGGTCACCGCGGTGGAGCTCAACCCGGCCGTGGTGGCCGCGGCGCGCAACCAGTTCTGCTTGCCGGCGGACGACGAGCGCCTCTCTATCGTGCAGGGCGACGGCGCGGCGTATATCCGGGAAAGCCCGCGCAGCGCCGAGGTGCTGATGCTGGACGCTTACGACAGCAACGGCCTGGCGCCCGACTTAAGCTCGCAGGGGTTCTACGATAGCTGCGCCGAGGCGCTGGCGGCGGACGGCATGCTGGTCGTCAATCTGTGGGGCAGCGACAAGAATTTCGATGTCTACCTGCAGCGCATCGAGCAGAGCTTCGACGGGCGGGTGTTGATGATGCCTACCGGCCGTCCGGGCAATATCGTGATTTTCGCTTTCAAGCGCCATGCCGGCGATTTGCGCTGGAAAGCACTGCGCGAACGCGCCAAGCAGCTGCAAACCGGGCTGCGCATCGAATTCCTTGACTTTGTCGAGCGTTTGCGCGACAACAACCTGAATACAGCCAATCGGCTGATTGTTTAACGTCGAAGCAGGAGATCGAAGCCGATGAAAATTCTGGCCTCCGGATGGTTGCGGCGTATGGCGCAAAAAGCCGGCACTACGCCCCAGGCGCGCATGCTGGCGCTATTCGATATCCTGCAGGACTGGGTCGAAGCGCCGGGCATGCGGCAGAGCTTGTTGGAAGCGGCGCCGGTCAATGCCGAGCAAAGCGGGTTGAGGACATTTCTCGTACAGCTCGCGGTTAAGGCCGGCGCAGCCGATGCCGAGGCATTGGCAAGCCAGTTGTATTCCATCCTGCTCGGGGCGCTGCGCGAGGAATTGCGCGATCCGGATCGGCAAGCCTTGTCTCATGCCAGACTTGCCGCCGAGCGGCTGATCGCCAGCCAAATGAGAGGCCGCGCGCCGATGCGGGGCGTGATGGTGATCTCCGCGACAGCGCTGGCGATGATGTTGCTGCTGTCGGTTTTTGCCTTCAATATAAAGCGGCAGGCATTCTCCTTCGCTCCCCTCCCGGTCGCGTTGGCGAAGACGCCTGACACGCTGAATCCAGACCAGGTTGCCGCGGTGTACCACATGCACGATAAAATACGGGAAGGAGAGTGCGGTTATCCCCAGGCATTGATGCTGCCGCCCGAGCAGCGCGCGGTGTATATGGAGAATGTGGTTTCCGGAAACGGCAGCGACCTGCTGCCGGCCACCCTGGTGCTGGTGAACCAGCTCTATCAGCGGGTCGATTGCTACTATCCGCCGGCAGCGATGCTGCTGTAATGCAGGCAACCGCAACTTTAGGCATTTAAGTATATACAAACCTGTATAGTTATAAGTAATTCATCACCGGGCTCAACGAAATCATGGCCAAAAACATGCGCGAACGCATTCTCGTCGCCGCTTCGACCTTGTTCCACACGCGCGGCATCAATGCCACCGGCGTGGACACCATCGTGGCCGAAGCCGGCATCGCCAAGATGACGCTGTACAAGCACTTCCGCACCAAGGAAGACTTGGTGCTGGAAGTGGTGACGCGCCGCAGCCGCGAATTCGCGGAAAAGCTCGCGGCAAAACTGGACAAATCCACCTCCGGGCCGGTGGAAAAGCTGCAGCGCCTATTCGATTACGTCGAGGAGTGGCTGGCCGATCCGCAATGCAGCGGCCTGCCTTTCCTCAAGGCCAGCGCCGAATTTCCGCAGCCGGACAGCCCGGTGCATCGGCTGTCGGCGGAGCTGTCGCAGGAGTTCCGCGATTACATTACCGGCCTGGCGCGCGAAGCCGGCATCCGCGCACCGGAGGCATTAGGGTTACAATTAGCCATGCTGATCGAGGGGGCGGTGCTTTCCGAGCAGCTCTCCAGAGGCTCAGGCGCGCTGGAGCATGCCAGACAGGCGGCGCGCATCCTCATCGAATCGGCGCAACGCAAATAAGCGAATTTTTTGGATAGACCAATGAGCAAGATTTCCGACACGCAACAGCAACAGATCGCCGAGGCGCTGGCGCAGCGCAGGGCGGAGTTGTGCGCCGAAATCCGCACCGAGCTGGAACGCTCCGGCCACGAACACTATGCCGACCTGGCGGGCGAGGTGAGCGACGCCGGCGATTCCTCGGTGGCGGATATGCTGCTGGATCGGGACATCGCCATCATCAGCCGCCAGGTGGAAGAACTGGCCCAGGTGGAAACGGCGCAGCAGCGCATCGGCAGCGACACTTTTGGCGAATGCGAGGAATGCGGCGAGGAAATCGGCTTCCAGCGCCTGTTGGCAGCGCCGCAGGCCACGCGCTGCATCAATTGCCAGAGCCAGCACGAAAAAACGTTCGCCCACAGCGGTGCGCCCAAACTTTAATCTTTCGCTAGCCGGAGAGAACGCATAAACGCACAGGCGATGCCTGTTGCCGCTGCGTATTCTCCGTGAGCATTGTGGCTTTATGAAAAAAAACCAACACACCTTCTTCGCCACCTGTCCGCGCGGACTGGAACCGGTATTGGCGCAGGAACTTACGGCAATCGGCGCGGCCGACGTCAAGCCGACCGACGGCGGTGCCAGCTTTGCCGGCGACGTCACGCTGGCCTATCGCGCCAACCTGGAAAGCCGGGTCGCCACGCGCGTGCTGTGGCGGCTTTCCAGCGCCCCTTACCGTACCGAGGACGACATCTACAAGGCTGCGTTCGCGTTGCCGTGGCCGAGCTGGTTCGACGTGGGCCGCACGATGATGGTCAAGGTGACGGCGGTGAAATGCCCGCTGAAGAGCCTGGAATTCATCACGCTGCGCATCAAGGACGCGGTCTGCGACAGGTTTCGCAATGCCGGCGGCACCCGCCCCAGCATCGATACCCGCGAGCCGGACGTGCGCATCCATGCCTACCTGACCGCCACCGAATGCCAGATATACCTCGACACCTCCGGTGCCGCGCTGTTTCAGCGCGGCCACCGCAAGGCCAGTGTGGACGCGCCGCTGCGCGAGAACCTTGCCGCCGGCATCATCAAGCTCACCGGCTGGCAGCCCGGCGCGCCGCTCTTGGACCCGATGTGCGGCAGCGGCACTTTTCTGATCGAAGCGGCGCTGATCGCGCTGGACATCGCGCCCGGCTCGGGGCGCGCGTTCGCTTTCGAAAAACTGAAGAATTTCGATGCGGCAGCCTGGAAAATCCTTCAGGAGCAAGCCAAGAAGCGCGCCAAACCGGCATCGCCGCTGCCGATATTCGGCAGCGACAGCGATATGCGCGCGGTGCGGGCGGCACGCCAGAACCTGGAAGCGGCGGGGTTCTCCAATGTGGTGCAGGTGCGCCAGGCGGATATCCTGGAGGCCGAGGCGCCGGCGCCGCAAGGCATATTGCTGACCAATCCGCCCTACGGCGTGCGCATCGGCGAAGAGGAACAGCTGGCCGAGCTGTATCCTCAGCTTGCCGCCGCGCTCAAGCGCAATTTCGCCGGCTGGAATGCTTTTTTCCTGACCTCCGATAACCGGCTGCCCAAGCTCATGCGACTAGCGCCGTCGCGCAAGACGCCGCTGTTCAACGGCGCGCTGGAATGCCGGCTGTACGAGTTCAAAATGGTTGCCGGCAGCAACCGGAAGACGGTGAATGAGTAGCGCCCCGGACAGGCTGGATGGGCTGCGCGAGCGCCTGCGCGGTTTCGTGCGCGAGCGCGACTGGGAGCAGTTCCATTCGCCGAAGAATCTGGCGATGGCGATGATCGTCGAGGCCGCCGAACTGGTCGAGCATTTCCAGTGGGCTACCGAGCAGGAAAGCCGGGAGTTGACGCCGGAAAAGCGTGTCGAGGTCGAGCGCGAAATCGCCGATACCTTCATCTACCTGCTGCGCTTGTCGGACGTGCTGGGTATCGACCTGATCGCCGCCGCGCAGCGCAAGATGGACCTCAACGCGCAGAAATACCCCGCCGACAAGGCGCGTGGGCGCAACGACAAATATACCGCGTACGAACAATGACGGTGGTCAACCAGTTTTCCAGCAAACGGGTGCTGGTCATCGACGACCAGGCCGGCATGCGCACGCAGCTGCAGATGTCGCTCACGCATTCCGGCTTCGAAAAGCTGCATGTGGTGGCCAGCATCAAGGAAGCGCTGTCGCTGATGAATAACGGCCATTACGACATCATCCTGTGCGACTACTTCCTCGGCGAGGGCACTAACGGCCAGCAGTTTCTCGAATATCTGCGCAACCGCGACCTGATCAGCCGCAACACGATTTTCATCATGATCACCGCCGAGAGCTCGTATGAAAGTGTGGTCACCGCGGCCGAATGCGCCCCCGACGATTACCTGCTCAAGCCTTTTACCGCCGAGCAGCTCAACAACCGGCTGGGAAAACTGCTGGAGCGGCAAAGCTGCTTCGCTGCCATCGACAAGGCGGCTGATGCCAAGGATTGGGAGCGGGTGGCGGCGCAATGCGATGAAGTGATCGCCGTTCGTGATAAGTTTTTCATCGAAGCCAGCAAGATCAAGGGCGAGGCGCTGCTCAAGAGCGGTCACGCGCCGGAGGCGGCGGCGCTTTACACCGAAATGCTGGCGCTGCGGCCGCTGCCGTGGGCCAAGCTGGGGCTGGCCCGCGCGCTAGCGCTGAACGGCAGCAAGGATCAAGCCGCAGCGTTGGCACGAGAACTGGTCGCGGAGCACGACCATTACATGGGAGCCTACGATTTCCTGGGAGGTGTGCTGGCCGAAACCGGCGACAAGGAGGCCGCGCTGGAGATACTGCAGTCCGCACGCCAGGTGAGCCCCGGTACGCTGAACCGCGTGCGCCATGTGGCTGAACTCGCGGTCGATACCGGGCGCCACGACGTCGCCGAGCAGATAATGACCGAGGCACTGGCCAAGCATAAATATTCGCCGGTGCGCGAAGCGCAGGATTACGCGATCCTGTCCAAGGCCATCAACGAGCAGGGCAAGCCGGAGAAAGCGCTGGCAGTGCTCAAGGAAGCCAAACAGAGCTTCAGCGACGAGGCCAGCAGCGTGCTGCTGACGACCAGTGAAATTGCTGCTCACCGCAAGGCTGGCAACAACGAATTGGCCGAAGCCGCGTTGTCGCAGGCGTTGGCCGCGCATCACGGCGACCTGCCGCCGTCTGTGGTGGCGGCTGTCGCCGATGCCTGCTTCGCGCTGGGCAAGGAGCAGCAGGCAACGGATCTGCTGAAACAACTGGTGCAGAACAATCCGGACGACACTGCGGCGCAGGAAAAAGTGCATACCGTGCTGACTGCCGCCGGCAAGGGCGAGGCGGAAGCGACGGCGATGATTGCGGCCAGCGTGCAGGAAATCATCCAGCTCAACAACGAAGGCGTGCGCAAGGCCGAGGCCGGCGAGCTGAACGAAGCGGTCAGCCTGCTGTGCGATGCCGCCGACCGCCTGCCCAACAACCTGCAGATCGTCGGCAATGCGGCGCTGGCGCTGGCGCTCGATCTCGCGCGCAGCGGTTACACCTCGATTAAGATGCACGAATGCACGAGGCTGCGCCAGTTGGTCGCCGCCAAGTCGCCCGATTACCCCAAGCTGGCGCAGATCGATGCGGTACTGAAAAAGGTCAGCCAGGAATAATGGACGAACTGGCCGCAGCCGTCATCCATGACGTCAAGAACCAACTCGCCGAGCTGGCGCTCAGGCTGGAACGGCGCGGAGATTGCGCCGGGGAGACCGACATCGCGTTTGCCGCTGCGCGTCGCCTGACCGGATTGCTGTTGGTGCAGCGCCAGCAGGCCGGCACTTTACGGCTCAACGTGGATTCCGGCTGTCCCGGCGATTTGCTGCAGGAGCTGGCGGCCGAGTACCGCGCCTTGTTTCCGGCGCTCGACATCAGCCTGGAAACAGAGGCCGCGCCGGCGTTCTGGTTCTACGACGCGGCGCTGCTGCGCCTGGCGCTCGGCAACGCCATCCACAACGCCTGCCGGCATGCGCGCGCCGCTGTCCGTCTGCGGGCGCAGGAGCAAGACGGCCAGCTGGAATTCGGCATTACCGATGACGGGCCCGGTTTTCCGCAGGAAATGCTGGCGCAAGAGTTACGGGCGGCGCCGATGCCGGCCAGCCGCCACGGTACCGGCCTGGGCCTCTACCTGGCTGCCAGGATTGCCGAACTGCATCAGAACGGCGGCAATAGCGGAAATACCGAATTGCGCAATGGGCAGGGAGCTATTTTTCTGCTGCGGCTGCCCTGACCCGCCGCGCCGGATGCGGTAAAATTGCCGCCTATGTCCAACCCGTCGTTCATTCATCTGCGCTGCCACAGCGAATACTCAATCCAGGACGGCATGGTGCGCGTGGACGATTACGTCAAGCGCGCCGCGGCCGATCACATGCCGGCGCTGGGGCTGACCGATCTCGCCAATCTGTTCGGCGCCGTGAAATTTTACCAGGCCGCGCGCGGCAAGGGCATCAAGCCCGTCATCGGCTGCGACGTGTGGCTCGAAAACGAGGCCAACCGCGACCAGCCGTTCCGTATCCTGCTGTTGTGCCAGGCCCATGCCGGCTATTTGCGCCTGTGCCAGCTGCTCACCCGCGCCTATCTCGAAAACCAGCACAGAAGCCGCGCCGAAATCAAGCGCGCCTGGCTGGAACAGGACGTCGGCGGCCTGATCCTGCTGTCCGGCGCGCTGTCCGGCGATATCGGGCAGGCGCTGCTGCAAGGCAACGAAGCGCAGGCGCGCGCGCTGGCCGAAGAATGGCAACGCCTGTTCCCGTCGCGCTTCTATATCGAACTGCAGCGCACCGGCCATCCCCAGCAGGAAGCCTATAACGCCCGCGCGCTGGCTCTGGCGGCGGAGCTTGGCCTGCCACCGGTGGCGACGCAGCCGGTACAGTTTCTCGACAGCGACGATTTCAAGGCGCACGAGGCCCGCGTCTGCATTGCCGAGGGCTATGTGCTCGCCGACAAACGCCGGCCGCGTAGTTTCACCGAACAGCAGTATTTCCGTAGCCAGGCCGAGATGGCCGAGCTGTTTGCCGATATCCCGGAAGCACTGCTCAACAGCGTCGAGATCGCCAAGCGCTGCAATCTGACGCTGACGCTGGGTAAAAACTACCTGCCGCAGTTTCCGACCCCCAATAATGAAAGCCTGGACGATTACCTGCGCAGCCAGGCTGCGGCAGGGCTGGAGCGGCGGCTGGAAGTGCTGTATCCCGAGCCCGCGGTGTGCGATGCCAAGCGCGCCGAATATTTCTGGCGCCTGGAATTCGAAACCAAGACCATCATAGCCATGGGATTTGCCGGCTATTTCCTGATCGTCGCCGACTTCATCAACTGGGCCAAGAACAACGGCGTGCCGGTCGGGCCGGGGCGGGGCTCCGGCGCGGGTTCGCTGGTGGCGTATTCGCTGGGCATTACCGATCTCGACCCGCTGCAGTTCAACCTGCTGTTCGAGCGCTTCCTCAATCCGGAGCGGGTGTCGATGCCCGACTTCGATATCGATTTCTGCCAGGACGGCCGTGACCGCGTGATCGACTACGTCAAGCGCAAATACGGGCTGGACGCGGTGTCGCAAATCGCCACCTTCGGTACCATGGCCGCCAAGGCGGTGATCCGCGACGTCGGGCGCGTGCTCGACCTGGGTTTCAACTTCGTCGACGGCATCGCCAAGCTGATCCCGCGCGAGCTGGGCATCACGCTGGCCGCCGCGCTGGAGCAGGAGCCGCAGCTCAAGGAACGGCAGGAAAAGGAAGAGGAAGTGCGCGAACTGCTGGAACTGGCGCTGCGTCTGGAAGGCCTCACCCGCAACGTCGGCATGCACGCCGGCGGGGTGCTGATCTCGCCGGGAAAAATCACCGATTTCTCACCGATGTACTGCCAGCAGGGCAGCGACAGCGTGGTGAGCCAGTACGACAAGGACGACGTGGAAGCGGTGGGCCTGGTGAAGTTCGACTTTCTCGGCCTGCGCACGCTCACCATACTCGACATGGCGGTGGAGTGGACCAACCGGCAGCGCGTCGTGGAAGGTGAAACGCCGATCGACCTCGCTACGCTGCCGTTGAACGATGCCGACGCCTACCGCCTGCTGAAAAACTCCAACACCACCGCGGTGTTCCAGCTGGAATCGTCCGGCATGAAGGATATGCTGAAGCAGGCCAAGCCGGACTGCTTCGAGGACATCATCGCGCTGGTGGCGCTGTACCGTCCTGGGCCCATGGACCTGATCCCGGATTTCTGCCGCCGCAAGCACGGCCAGCAGAAGGTGGAATATCCGCATCCCTCCACCGAACCCATTTTGCGCGAGACCTACGGCATCATGGTGTACCAGGAGCAGGTGATGCAGATGGCGCAGGTGGTGGGCGGCTACAGCCTGGGCGGCGCGGACCTGCTGCGGCGTGCGATGGGCAAGAAGAAGAAAGAGGAAATGGACGCGCAGCGCGCCATTTTCGTCGAAGGCGCGGTGAAGAACGGTACCACCCAGGATCAGGCCGGCTACATCTTCGACCTGATGGAGAAATTCGCCGGCTACGGCTTCAACAAATCGCACGCCGCTGCCTATGCGCTGGTGGCCTACCATACCGCCTGGCTCAAGGCGCATTACCCGGCGGCCTTCATGGCGGCCACGATGTCGGCGGACATGAACAATACCGACAGCGTGCACATCTTTTACAAGGATTGCCTTGCCAACGGCCTGGAAGTGCTGCCGCCGGACATCAACCGCAGCGAATTCCGTTTCACGCCGTTGAACGCCGGGCAGGTGTTGTACGGCCTGGGGGCGGTCAAGGGCACCGGCTGGGCGGCGATCGAAATCATATTGGCGGCGCGCGAAAAAGGCGGGCCGTTTGCCGGCCTGTTCGATTTTTGCCGTCGCCTGGATTTGCGCAAGGTCAACCGCCGCGTGATCGAGTCCTTAGTAAGGGCAGGAGCGTTCGATGCGATCGATGCCAACCGCGCTGCGCTGCTGGCGGCGGTGGGCATCGCGATGGAACTGGCGGGGCAGGGGGCCGGTTCGGCGCAGGACAGCCTGTTCGGCGAGAGTCACGACATGCCGCAGCAAGCTTTACCCAAAACGCAGCCCTGGCCGGAGCGCGAACAGCTGGTACAGGAAAAGGTCGCGCTCGGTTTCTACTTCAGCGGCCACCCGTTCAGCGCCTGGCGCCAGGAAGTGGCGCTCTTCGTCAAGACCGAACTGGCGACGCTGGCTCCCAGGGAGCAGCCGCAACTGCTGGCCGGCGTGGTACTGGCGGCCCGCAGCAAAATGACGGCGCGCGGCAAAATGGCGTTCGTCACGCTGGACGACGGCACCGCGCAGCTCGACGTGGCAGTGGGCAACGAACTCTTGATGGCACAGCAGGCCCTGCTCAAGGAGGACCAGTTGCTGATCGTCGAAGGCAAGGTCAGCAACGACGATTACACCGGCGGCCTGCGCGTCAGCGCGCGCCGCCTGTTCGATCTGGCCGCCGCACGCACCGCTCACGCCCAGACGCTGAAGCTGTCCTGCAATGGCCGGGCCGATGCGGCGCGCTTGCGGGAATTGTTGGCCCCTTATCTGCGGCAGGAAGCTTGCCGGGTCATCCTCGATTACCGCAACACCGATGCCAGCTGCGAAGTGCCGCTGCCGGACGGCTGGCGCGTGGAGCTGCGCGACGAGCTGCTGGAAGGCCTGAGGTCGTGGCTATCCGAAGATAACGTGAAAATCCTGTATCATTAACGGCTTGCCGCCATCGGCTGCGATGGCGGCAAGCTGAACGCTGATCACTAATTGCCGACCGCTCACATGAAAACAAGCTTTCTGGATTTTGAACAACCCATTGCCGAACTTGAAGGCAAAATCGAAGAACTGCGCTATGTGCAGGACGATTCCGCGCTGGACATTTCCGAGGAAATCGAGCGCCTGAACGTCAAGAGCCAGACGCTCACCAAGGATATCTACGCCAAGCTGGGCGCCTGGCAGATTTCGCAGGTGGCGCGCCATCCGCAGCGGCCCTACACGCAAGACTATCTCAACGGCATGTTTACCGATGTCGAGGAACTGCACGGCGACCGCGCGTTTTCCGACGATCCGGCGATCATCGGCGCTCTCGCGCGTTTCAACGGCGAGCCGGTGATGGTCATCGGCCATCAGAAAGGCCGCGACACCAAGGAAAAGATCTACCGCAACTTCGGCATGCCGCGCCCCGAGGGCTACCGCAAGGCGCTGCGCCTGTTCCGCCTGGCGGAGAAATTCCAGTTGCCTATCATCACTTTCATCGATACCCCCGGCGCCTATCCCGGCATCGGCGCGGAAGAGCGCGGGCAGTCCGAAGCGATCGCGCGCAACCTGTTCGTGATGGCCGAGCTGCGTACGCCCATCATCTCCGTCATCATCGGCGAAGGCGGTTCCGGCGGCGCGCTGGCGCTGGGCGTTGCGGACCAGATGCTGATGCTGCAATACTCTACCTATTCGGTCATTTCGCCGGAAGGCTGCGCCTCGATTTTATGGAAAAGCGCAGACAAGGCCGCCGAAGCCGCAGAAACACTGGCGATCACCGCCAGCCGCCTGAAAACCTTCGGCCTCATCGACCGCATCGTCAACGAACCCCTGGG